>DATAKH010000004.1:0-1655 GCA_036261735.1 Sphingomicrobium sp. | reverse complement strand
CCGCAACTTCATCTCGGTCATCCTCGGCGGTTTCGGCGGCGAAGTGGCCGGTCCTGCCGGCGGTGCGGCCGAAGCGCGCCCGGTCAAGCTCGGTTCGGCGGAAGACGCCGCCTACATCATGAAGAACGCGCAGAAGGTCATCATCGTGCCGGGCTACGGCATGGCGGTGGCGCAGGCGCAGCATGCCTTGCGGGAACTGGCCGATCATCTGAAGGAGAACGGCGTCGAGGTGAAGTACGCCATCCATCCGGTGGCGGGCCGTATGCCCGGCCACATGAACGTGCTGCTGGCCGAGGCCAACGTGCCCTACGACGAGGTGTTCGAGCTGGAGGACATCAATAGCGAGTTCGCCCAGACCGACGTCGCCTTCGTCATCGGCGCCAATGATGTCACCAATCCGGCAGCGAAGACCGACAAGAGCTCGCCGATCTACGGGATGCCGGTGCTCGACGTGGAGAAGGCGCGCACGGTGCTGTTCGTGAAAAGGTCGATGGGCGGGGTCGGCTATGCCGGAGTCGACAACGAGCTCTTCTACCGCGACAACACGATGATGCTTCTGTCAGATGCGAAGAAAATGGTGGAAGAGATTGTAAAGTCTCTGGATTAGTTTCGTGGGAGGTGGATTTCCGCGATCATGCAGCGGACGCTCCCGCCGCCGACCGACTCGATTGTTGGAACGGCGACCGCGACGAGCTTACCGAACCCTTCGAGCGCCCGCAGCTGATCCGGCTTCAGGCTGGCAATCGCCCTTGCGGAAAGGGCGATGACCGGGCCGGCCTTGCCCTGAAGCTCGAGCAGGTTGCAGCCGAAGCGCCGGAGCTGGGCGAAGCTCATCGGTATGACCGTTCGGCCGCTTTCCTCGATCTCGGCGACCAGGCGGTGGCGGTGTTCTTCCGCGACGGCCTCGAGGCACAGGGCTGCAAAGCGCGTGCCCAGGCTGAGCAGGACGTTCGTGTGATAAATCGGCCGCCTGCCCGGATCGCAGGCGTCGAAAACAAAGGTCGAATAGCCGAGCTGCCGGTCGAAATCGGCGATGACGTCAGCGTGCGTGCGCAGGCTAAGGCTCGCGAACGCCCGCCGGTTCGGCCGGTCGAGCACGAGGCTTCCCGTTCCTTCGAGGAAGTGCCCCTGCTTCTCGTGCGATGTGAGATCGACCACCCGCCGAACTTCGAAGCCTTGCCGCTCAAGGAGGGCGCGAACGTCGTCCACTCGCCGTTCGAGCCGTCGCGGTGCGGTCGCCATCGGATAGACGACCATCGTTCCGTCAGCGTGGGTCGAGAACCAATTGTTCGGGAAGACCGCGTCGGGTTTTGCCGGCTCTCTGGTGTCATCGAGGATCACAGTTTCCACGCCCGCGTCGGATAGACTCCTTGCGAGAGCCTCGAACTCGACCGCCGTATGCCGAACAAAGTCAGTCTCGCTCGAAGCGTGTGAGAATACGTTCGACTCCGCCGCCTCGGCATTGAAGCCGAACGCGGCGGGGCGGACCAGCAGGACTGCGCTTGCGGATTGCGTTTCCACCGCGATGCTTTCCCGCGCCGGCGAAATGACGTCAATCCACCCACATCTTTCCACAGCGTCGCCGCTTGCCCGCCGAAGCGAATTGGCCGAAGGTTCGGCCTGCCGAGTCGCTGGTCGGCTCGGCGTCGAAAAAT
>DATAKH010000155.1:0-3553 GCA_036261735.1 Sphingomicrobium sp. | reverse complement strand
GGGTTCGGGCAAAGCCGACGATCTCCAAGGAGGATCCGCTGGTTGCCGGAATCGCGGGAGATTCCTTCGAGAGCGTCGAAGGCTTCTGGGTTCCGCGGCCCTGGCTGCTCCAGGCAACCTGCCCGGCCGCTGCCGCACTGACGCCGCGGCCGGCCGCCGGGGATGAGGGCGAGGAAACTGCGACAGATTCGGCGAAGGAGTCGAGCCCGGCTGAGACCAGGCAAGTGGCGGAGGCCACGGAGGCAAAGGGCGAGCCTGTTCCGACGGCGCCGCGAGTCGGCATTGCCCAATTCTTCACCAGTCAGGACCCGAGGACTCGCCGGCGCGATTCGCGTCCCTATTCGACCGTCAAGACTCTCCCCGAGGGCACGCCCGTGGCGTCGCAGGGCTTCAACCTGGTCCTCTCCGGCCGGCTGCGCGCGCTTCCCGGGCGCGGCGTCATCGAATGTGTCGGCAAGGGTGCCGACACGCCGCCCGAATGCGTGGTTTCGGCGGAGTTCCTGCACGTCTGGATCGAACGACCCGACTCCGGCGAGGTCATTGCCGAGTGGGGAAGCGGCTAAGTGACGCTGTACCGGCTGGGCGACGTCGCGCCCGCGATTGCCGACGATGCGTGGGCGGCGCCCTCGGCCGACTTGATCGGCGATGTCCGCCTTGCTCCACGCTCGAGCGTCTGGTTCGGAGCAGTGATTCGCGCCGACAACACTCCGATCCTGATCGGCGAAGAAAGCAACCTGCAGGACGGCGCAGTCGGCCATTCCGATCCCGGCGCTCCGCTGACCGTCGGGGCGCGGGTCACGATCGGCCACCAAGCGATCGTCCACGGCTGCACGATCGCCGACGACTGCCTGATCGGGATGGGCGCCCGGATCCTCAACGGCGCAGTCCTCGGCCCTGAATGCCTGGTCGGCGCGGGCGCGCTGATCACCGAAGGCAAGGCTTTCGAGGGCGGCAGCCTGATCGTCGGCGCACCGGCGCGCGTCATAAGGCCGTTAACCGATGACGAGAAAGCGGCGATCCGCGTTTCGGCCGCTCATTATGCGGAGAAAGCCGCTCGCTATGCAGCCGCGCTCCAGCGTCTAGACGCTTGAGCCTGGCACGCTAAAGCTGCCCGGCATCCGATGTGGCAGCTTTACCAATTCCCGCTCTGTCCGTTTTCTCGCAAGGTCCGGCTGGTCCTTACCGAGAAGGGGATCGCGCATGAGCTGTTGCGCGAGAATCCGTGGGAGCGGCGCGACGAGTTCATCGACCTGAACCCCGCCGGCGAGACCCCGGTTATGGTCGATTCCGAAGCGGGCGTGGTCCTCATCGGAAGCCAGCCGATCGTGGAATATCTCGACGAGACGGTCGAGAAGATGCCGATGATCCACGGCAACGCCGTGCTTCGCGCCGAGATCCGGCGGCTGGTCGAATGGTTCGACGAGAAGCTGTACCGCGAAGCCGTCGAGCCGCTGATGAACGAGCGCATGCGCAAGCGCCTGGTCAGCCGCGAGAGCCCCGACACCCGGGTCCTGCGGGACTCGATGCGTATCGCCAACGGCCATCTCGATTATCTGGATTACCTGCTCGATCACCGCCGCTGGCTGGCCGGACCCGGCCTAAGCCTCGCCGACTTCACGGCGGCGGCGCATCTCAGCGTTATCGATTATCTCGGAGCGCTCGACTGGCGCGGTCACCAACAGACGCAGGACTGGTACGCGGTGATGAAGTCGCGGCCCTGTTTCCGTCCGCTGCTGGGCGAGCGGATGGAGGTGATCGTCCCGCCGCAGCACTACGACAAGGTCGATTTCTAGCTGTCGAGCGACGTCCTTGCGGCATCGCAACATATGACGAGCTCCGGGCGTTCTTGGCCGATGCATAAGGATTCAAACCGCCGCTGCGGCACGAACGAGCCCGGGTTGTAAGCGAGTTGCGCGCGGAGCCCGCCGAGGAAGGGAAGTTCCAGTGGCTGGCGCGGCTCGGTTTCGTGACCCGCGGCCTGCTCTACATCGTCATTGCATTGCTCGTACTCGCAACAGGCCGAACCGAAGACCTGGGCGGCGCGCTGGAATATCTCGGCAGCGGAGTCGGCAAGTGGCTGGTCGTCGTCATGGGCGCCGGAATGACGGGTTACGGACTATGGCGCCTCGCCGATGCCGCATTTGGCATGGACAGCGGGAGGCATCACCCGAAGGCGTGGCGGCGGCGTGCCGCGGCCGGGATTAGCGGCACGATCTATCTCGCCCTCGCCTACCAGGCATTCAGCTTGCTGCTCGGCGGGGACATCTCGGGCAACGGTGCCGAGGACGGTGCAAGAACGGCCCTCGGCTTGCCCGAGGGCCAGCTCGTCCTGTCGGGCGCGGCAATCGTCCTCGCGGGCGCCGCGTTCGTCCAGCTGCACAAGTCCGCGACCTGCTCGTTCCTCGAGCGTCTGGACGAGCGTGCTCGCGAGAATTGGACGCGGTGGATGGGGCGGATCGGCTACGGAGCGCGCGGAATCGTCTTCGCGGTCGCCGCATATATGCTCTATCGCGCGGCGATGGCCGAAAATCCTTCGGCGGCCGGCGGGCTAGAGCAAGTGCTGGACGTGCTGTCGGGCGGAGTTCGATTCGCCGTCGCGATCGGGTTGATGATCTTCGGCGGCTACAGCCTTGTCGAAGCACGCTATCGGTCGGTCCACAAGCCGCCCATCGACCATATCAAGCAGCAGGTGCGGGAAAAGGTCGCCGGCTGAAGCGTTGCATCCGGGTAATGGCGCAATCTTCTGCCAATGAGGCGGTCGCTTCCGAAGGGTTGAAGCGCGCGCTTGAAGCGGAGCGGAAGATCGCCCGGTCGAGCAACCTCCGATCGTCGTGGGAGGAGCTGCTGAAAGGGGCGCGGTCGTGCACCCGTTGCCACCTCTACAAGCACGCCACCCAGACCGTCTTCGGTGAAGGACCGCTCAATGCCAAGATCGTCTTCGTCGGCGAGCAGCCCGGCGACGCCGAGGACCTTGCCGGCCGTCCGTTCGTCGGTCCCGCCGGGAAGCTGTTCGACAGCCTGCTCGAGAAGGCCGGAGTCGACCGGTCCCAGACCTACGTCACCAACGCCGTCAAGCATTTCAAGTTCGTCGCTCGCGGCAAGCGGCGAATCCACAACAAGCCCGATGCAGGCGAGATCGAGGCCTGCCGCTGGTGGATCGAGCATGAGCGCGAACTGATCCGGCCGCAGGTTACCGTCGCGCTGGGCGCAACCGCGGCGCGCTCGCTGATCGGAAAGGCCGTCACAATCGGCAAGGTCCGAGGATCGCCGATCGAGCTTGCCGACGGATCCGAATGCTGGGTGACCATGCACCCGAGCGCGATGTTGCGGATGGCCGACCGCGACCGCCGCCGCGAGGAACGCGAACGGTTCATCGCGGAGATGAAGCTGGTGTGGAAACGGGCGGAGAAGCTTGCAGGTTAGAAGCCGAAGCGAAGCGCCGCCTTGAAGGTCCTTGGTGCTCCCGGAGCGATATTGTTGTCACACAACCTCGGTTTCGCAGGGTCAGCAGCGTCGACGTGGGCGCTTTCGATGCCGCGCCTCCGGCGAACGG
>DATAKH010000113.1:0-8442 GCA_036261735.1 Sphingomicrobium sp. | reverse complement strand
AATTTTGCCAGCATTTCGGCCGGGTCAGAGAAGCGTGAGCGTGAGGGTCACTTCGTCGCCGGCGGCAATTGCGGCGCGGCGGCGGACCTCGGCCTTGACCGGCAGGATGTAGCCCCCACTCTTCTGCGGAAATACGGACGTGCGCCAGGCGACGCCGTTGATCGTCGCCTCCACCCTGACCGAGCCGAACCCGCGCGGCCCGGCGAAAGCTGCAGCGCGGATTTCTGAGGCCTGTTCATCCGGCACGGTCACGAAGTGCCAGCTCCCGCCCTCGCCGGACCAGAGCCAGAGAGGACCGGTGACGGTGATCATACGCGCTTCCTAGCGCGTCAACTTCCGGTACGTCATCCGGTGCGGGCGGTCCGCTTCGGGGCCCAGACGGCGCAATTTGTCTTCCTCATAGGCTTCGAAATTGCCCTCGAACCATTCGACCCGGCTGTCGCCCTCGAAGGCGAGGATGTGCGTCGCGAGGCGGTCGAGGAAGAAGCGATCGTGGCTGATGACGACGGCGCAGCCGGCAAAATTCTCGAGTGCGTCCTCGAGCGCGCGAAGGGTCTCGACGTCGAGGTCGTTGGTGGGCTCGTCGAGCAGGAGGACGTTGCCGCCCTGCTTGAGCATCTTGGCAAGGTGGACCCGGTTGCGCTCGCCGCCCGAGAGCTGCCCGACCTTCTTCTGCTGGTCGGGCCCGCGGAAGTTGAACGCGCCGACATAGGCGCGGGTGTTCATCTCGTGCTTGCCTATCTTGAACACATCGAGCCCGTCGGAGATCTCCTCCCAGACGTTGTGCTTCGGATCGAGCGAGTCGCGGCTCTGGTCGACATAGCCGAGGTGGACCGTCGGGCCGATGTCGATCTTGCCCGAATCCGGCTGCTCCTGGCCGGTAATGATTCGGAACAGGGTGGTCTTACCCGCGCCATTGGGGCCGATGATCCCGACGATCCCGCCCGGAGGCAGGGTGAACGACAGGTCCTCGAAAAGGAGCTTGTCGCCATAAGCCTTGGTCAGGCCCTTCGCCTCGATGACATTGGCGCCAAGCCGCTCGGGCATCTGGATCAGGATTTCGCCCTTTGCCGGAGCGCGGTTCTCCTGGTTCTTCACCAGCTCGTCGAACGCCCGGATCCGCGCCTTGGACTTGGCCTGCCGGGCCTTGGGCGAGCGCCGGATCCACTCCAGCTCATCGGCGATCGCCTTCTGCCGGCCGGCCTCTTCGCGTTCTTCCTGCTGAAGCCGTTTTGCCTTCTTTTCCAGATAGGTAGAATAGTTTCCTTCGTACACGTAATAACGCCCGCGATCGAGCTCGAGGATCCAGTTGACGACATTGTCGAGGAAATAGCGGTCGTGGGTGACGAGGATCACGTTGCCCGGATAATCGACCAGGTGCTTCTCCAGCCACTGCACGCTTTCGGCATCGAGATGGTTGGTCGGCTCGTCGAGAAGCAGGATCTTGGGCTTCTCCAGCAGCAGCCGCGTCAGCGCGACCCGCCGCTTCTCGCCGCCTGAGAGGTTTTCGACCGACGAATCCCCCGGCGGGCAGCGAAGCGCGTCCATCGCGATCTCGAGCTGGTTATCGAGGGTCCAGCCGTCGACGGCGTCGATCTTTTCCTGAAGCTCGCCCATCTCCGCCATCAGCGCGTCGAAATCGGCATCCTCGGGAGGCGCAGCCATTTGGGCGCTGATCGCGTTGAACCGCTCGAGCATGTCGGCAACGGGCCGAACCCCGTCCATCACGTTCTCGCGCACCGTCTTCGACGGGTCGAGCTGCGGTTCCTGCTCGAGATAGCCGACATCGATCCCCTGCCCCGCCCAGGCCTCACCGGCGAATTCCTTGTCGCGGCCGGCCATGATCTTCATCAGGGTCGACTTGCCGGAACCGTTCGGGCCGACGATTCCAATCTTCGCGTCGGGATAGAATTGCAGGTGGATGTCGTTGAGGATGGGCTTCTGGCCCGGGAAGGCCTTGGTTAGGCCTTTCATCACAAAGCTGTACTGGGCGGCCATGTCGGCGCTGAATCCTTCGGG
Organism: Sphingomicrobium sp.; assembly: GCA_036261735.1. Lineage (GTDB taxonomy): Bacteria > Pseudomonadota > Alphaproteobacteria > Sphingomonadales > Sphingomonadaceae > Sphingomicrobium. The sequence continues at coordinate 6,423 of DATAKH010000113.1, read as the reverse complement.
AGTGCTGGAAAGTTGGTGGGCAGGTAGTGGAGCCTGAGCGGGAATTCCAGCCCGTGTGCCCGTGAGGCTAGTCCCTTCCGACCATCGCCTCGGCGTTGGCGAAGCGGTAGTCGCTATACCGCTCGCGCAGGGTCTTCTTCGAGAGCTTGCCGGTAGCGGTGTGCGGAAGCTCGTCGACGAACTCGATCGCGTCCGGAAGCCACCAGCTCGACACGTGGCCACGCAGATGATCGCGGATCTGCGCGTCCGTAACATCGCTCTCGGGCGCGCGGATGACGAGAAGAAGCGGCCGCTCGTCCCACTTGGGATGCGGGATTCCGATCGCCGCGGCCTCTGCGACGCCAGGACAGCCGACAGCCGCATTTTCGAGCTCTATCGAGCTGATCCACTCCCCGCCCGACTTGATGACGTCCTTCGAACGGTCAGTGATCTGCATCGTCCCATCGGGATGAAGCACCGCGACGTCGCCGGTGTCGAACCACTGCTCTTCATCCGTCGCGTCGCGATCGGCCTTGAAATAGCGCTTCACGACCCAGGGCCCCCGCGCCTGCAGCCGACCTGACGCCTGGCCGTCGCGCGGCAGGACGTTGCCGTCGTCGTCGACAATTCGAAGCTCGACCCCGAACGGGACGAAGCCCTGGCGGGCGATATATTCGACCTGCTCGTCGTCGCTTAGGGCGTCCCAATCCGGCGGACGGGCGCCGCAGGTGCCGATCGGCGAAGTCTCGGTCATTCCCCAGGCGTGACCGACGTCGATCCCGCGCCCGCGAAGCCAGCGAATCATCGCTCGCGGGGCCGCCGATCCGCCGATCGTGACCTTCTTGAGGTCGCCGAGCTCCTCGCCGGTCCGCTCGATATGCTCGATCATCGACAGCCAGACCGTCGGCACCCCTGCCGAGTGGGTTACCTTTTCCTCGCGGAACAGCCTGCACATCACGTCCGGGCGGTAGTCGGCAGACAGGACCAGCTTGGCGCCAGTCGCCGGGGCGGCCCACGGAACGCCCCAGGCATTGGCATGGAACATCGGGACGATCGGAAGCACGACCGCCTGCTTCGACAGCCCCATGATGTCGGGGCTGATCTGGGCGAAGGTGTGCAGCATCGTCGAGCGATGCTCGTAGAGGACGCCCTTGGGGTTGCCGGTCGTGCCGCTGGTATAGCAAAGGCCGCACGGCTCGCGCTCGTCGCCTTCGACCCAGCTGTACTTCCCGTCCTCGGAATCGATCCAGTCGCGAAATCCCGGTTCGCCCTCCGCCGGGTCCATGCAGATATAATGCTCGATCGTTCTCCACCTGGGCTTCATCTTGTCCACGATCGGCTGGAACGCGCGATCGTAGAGGAGCAGCCGGTCCTCGGCGTGGTTGGCGATATAGTCGAGCTGGTCGTCGAACAGGCGCGGGTTGATTGTGTGGAGGATGCCGCCCATCCCGGCCGTCCCGTACCAGGCGACCAGGTGATGGGCGTGGTTCATCGCCAGCGTCGCGACCCGGTCCCCGGGCTTTATTCCCAGGCGCTCGAGCGCCTGCGCCATCTTGCGGGCATCGCGGGCGACATCTCGCCAGTTCGTCCGGGTGAGCGACCCGTCGGCCCATGCGGTGACGATCTCGCGGCCGCCATGCTCGCGTTCGGCATGGTCGACCAGCCGAGTCACGCGCATCGGCCAGTCCTGCATTGCACCCAGGCTCATCCGGCATTCCCTTCCGCCAGAAGGCAAGCATCATGCCCTAAAAGCGGCGGCAGGCAAGCCGCAGGGTTTAAAACGGCAGCTTGAAGCCCGGCGGCAGCGGGATTCCGCTGGTCATCTTCTGGAGCTCGGGAGCAGCCGCGGCGTCGGCTTTGGTCCTGGCATCGTTGATCGCGGCGGCAATCAGGTCCTCGAGCATCGACTTTTCGGACGGCTGCAGCAGGCTGTCGTCGATCGAGATCGAGACGATCCGGCCCTTGGCCGACGCCCGGACCGTCACCAGCCCCCCGCCCGCAGCGCCTTCGACCTCGATCTTGTCGAGATTTTCCTGCGCCTTCTGCATCTCGGCCTGGACGTCCTGGGCCATTTTCATGATTTCATCGAGGTTCGGCATCTCGGGCATGTCTCAAGCACCTTTCAGGGAATAGGATTCAAGCTCGGCGTCTGGAAAAGCATCCATCACCGAGCGCACGGCCGGGTCCTGGAGCACTTCCGCCCGGACTTTCTCCTCGGCCATCTTCTCTTTCTCCAGTAGCGACGGCTCGGCGCCATCGTCGGCAATGGAAACGGTCCAGTTGGTGCCCGTGATCCCTTTGAGCGCGGCGGCAAGCTCCCGCGTCCAGTCGGAGCCGAGCGGGCGAAGCGGCTTCACGACGAGCTCGGGCGGCGAATAGCGCACCAGCCCGACCTGGTCGTGGAGCTGGACGGCGAGCTGATGCTTGCCGTCCTCTTCGAGCGAATGGACCAGTGCCGCGAAATCGGCGGGAGCCTGCGACGACGCCGCGGCCTGCGGCCTGGCGGGGGCGCGGGCGGTCGTCTCGCCGGTCGACAGCCGTTCGAGGACGCTCGCCGGGTCCGGAAGCTCGGCAGAGTGAATGAGCCGAAGAATCGCCATTGTCGCCGCTTCCTGCGGATCGGGCGCGACAGTGACGTCGGAAAGGCCCTTGAGGAGCATCTGCCACAACCGGTGAATCTGGCCCCAGGACAGTTTCGCGGCGAGAGAATCGGCGAATTCGCGCTGCTCTGCCGACAGCAGCGCTTCGGTCTGGGCCCCGGCCTTGGCGCGGGTCGCCGAATGGAGCGCCTCCATCAGTCCGCGAAGGATCGAGGCCGGGTCCATTCCGAGATCGTGCGCCTCGTCCATTGCCGCGAGCGCCTGCGCCGAATCCCCCTGGAGCACCAGCAACAGGAGGTCTCGGATCCGGCCGCGGTCGGCGAGGCCGAGCATGTCGCGCACCTGGTCGGCGGTGACAGCGCCGGCGCCGTGGGCGATCGCCTGGTCGAGGATCGACAGGCCGTCGCGGGCGGAGCCTTCCGCGGCTCGGGCGATCATCGCCAACGCGTCCGGCTCGACCTCGACGCCTTCCGCTTTTGCCACTTCGGCGAAATGGGCGACGAGCTTTTCGGGATCGATTCGCCTGAGGTCGAAGCGCTGGGTCCGAGACAGCACCGTGACCGGGACCTTGTTCACCTCGGTGGTCGCGAACAGGAATTTCACATGCTCAGGCGGTTCCTCAAGAGTCTTCAGCAACGCATTGAACGCGTTCTTTGAAAGCATGTGGACTTCGTCGATGATATAAATCTTGTAGCGGGCCGAAACCGACGCATAGCGGACCGCGTCGATGATCTCGCGAATGTCGTCGACACCGGTGTGCGATGCCGCGTCCATCTCGACGACATCGATATGCCGGCCTTCGGCGATGGCCTTGCAATGCTCGCATTGGCCGCACGGCTCGATCGTCGGCTGGCCCTGCCCGTCGCGGCCGATGCAGTTGAGCGCCTTGGCGACGAGCCGGGCGGTCGAGGTCTTGCCGACGCCGCGGACTCCGGTGAGCAGGAAAGCATGCGCGATCCGCCCGCGCTCGATCGCGTTGGCGAGGGTCTTCACCATCGCGTCCTGCCCGATCAGCTGGTCGAACGTCTGCGGGCGGTATTTGCGGGCGAGGACTCGATAGGGAGAGGCAGGCGGCGCGACCTCGGGCAGGTCCAGTCCAAGTGCAGGCGATTCGTCGGTCATTAGCGCTGTTCTAGGCGCGCGGCGGCGTCATTGCGAGCGCTTGCCTGCGCGCGAAACTGTCCCCATATGGCCCTCGGGAGCCGGGCGGACGGGGCTGTCGCCAACCTGGTCAGGTCCGGAAGGAAGCAGCCACAACGATTTCGTCCCGGGTCGTTCCGGTTCCCACCCTAGCCTCTCAACCAGTTCCTCGCGCTTGGCGGTATTCTCACCGTCAGGCTGTCCATCTCGTCGGTCAGGAAAATCTGGCAGGCGAGCCGCGACGTACGCGTCGCGTGGGCGGCGAAGTCGAGCATGTCCTCTTCCTCGTCGCTCGCCTTGGGAAGCTTCTCGAAATCGGCCTTGTCGACGATGACGTGGCACGTCGAGCAGGCCATCACCCCCTCGCATGCGCCTTCGAGCGGCTGTTTCGCCGCCCAGGCAACGTCGAGCAGCCGCTGGCCGGGCTTGGCTTCGACTTCCTTGTCGAGCGTTCCGTCGGCCTTGTAGAAGCGCACCCGGGTCACGCGGCGAAACGCTCCTGGGCTTCCGCGGCCTCGTTGATCCGCCGCACGGCGTCGACCAGCTCCTCCTCGCCGGTATAGCGGCCGAAGCCGAGGCGGATAGACGATCGCGCCTGTCGGTCGTCCAGGCCGATCGCCCGGAGTACATGGCTGGGTCGGCCAGAGCCGCTGGCGCAGGCGCTTCCGAGCGAGAAGCAGATATCGCGCAAGTCGGAAATCAGGCGCGCAGCATCAAGGCCTTCGCGGCGGATGTTGAGATTGCCTTTGTACCGCCGATCGATGCTGCCGTTGACGGTCCATTGCGGCCCGAGCGCAGCCAGGGCGGCGGTCCACAGGCCATCGATGTGCTCGTGGTCGGCCTGGCGCCGTTCCGACGCCAGCTTCACCGCTTCACCGAAACCTGCGCATAGCGCCGGCGACAGCGTTCCGGACCGCAATCCCTGCTCCTGCCCGCCGCCGTGGATCAGGGGGGCGGGCTCGGCGGATTTGAGCATCCACAGCGCGCCAATGCCTTTGGGGCCATGGATTTTGTGAGCTGAAACCGCGACCAGGTCCGGCCCGCTCGGAATTTCGACCCGCCCGAGCGCCTGGACGGCGTCGCACAGCGTCAGTGCGCCGGCCGCGTGGGCGAGCCGTGCGATTTCCTCAACGGGCTGGATCACGCCGATTTCGTTATTGACCAGCATCACCGCGACAAGCGCCACGCGCTCGTCGAGTGCCGCTTCGACGTCGTCCAAGTCGAGAAGGCCGTCACCGGCAACCGGGAGGTAGGTGACATCGACGCCGCGGCTCTCGAGCCATTCGCAGGTGTCGAGCACAGCCGCATGCTCCGTCTGGACAGTGACGATCCGGTTGCGGCCAGGCTGCGCCTTCTCGAGCGTGCCCTTGATAGCCCAGTTCAATGCTTCGGTGGCGCTGCCGGTGAAAGCAAGCGAGCCGCCCCGCGCACCGATTGCCGCGCTCACCTGCTTGCGGGCAACCTCGATCGCGGCGGCGGCCTCGCGGCCCCAGCGCGACGGCGAATGCGGGTTGGCGAATTTGTCGTCGAGCCAGGGCCGCATCGCCGCGGCGGCCTCTGGAGCGAGCGGAGTGGTCGCCTGGTAGTCGAGATAGATCATGCCGCCTTCGTGGCTGCCCTCTCGGCGATTCGCCCCCATTCGGCGAGGAACGAGTCGATGTCCTCCTCGCTGGTGTCGGGACCGAAGCTGATTCTCAGGAATCCGGCCGAAACCTGCTCCGGGACGTCCATTGCGGCGAGGACATGGCTCGCCTTCGCCTTCCCCGAGGAGCAGGCGCTTCCCGCGGAAACCGCCATTCCGGCGAGGTCGAACTGCGCCAGCAAGGCGGCGCTGGTCGCGCCGGGAAGCGAGACCGCGCCGATTGTCGGCGCTCTCGGCGAGTCCTCGGCGATGATCACGCCGCCCGAGTCGCGAACCCCATCCTCGAGACGCTTCCGAAGCCCGGACAGACGCCCCATTTCGTAAGGCCGCGCCGAAAGGGCAGCAGCGAAGGCCATTGCGCCGGGTACGTCTTGCGTTCCCCGTCTATAGCCTTTCTCCTGCCCGCCGCCGCAGGGACTAAGCGTTGCCGGGTCGCGAACGAGGAGCGCACCGATTCCGGGCGGGCCGCCGAGCTTGTGCGCGCAGATGGCGATCAGGTCCGCGTCGGGCAGAGGCAGCTTGGACGCGCCCTGGGCGCAGTCGGCGAGGAGCAAGCTTCCGGCCTCGCGGATCTTTGTCGCCAGCCGATCGAGGGGCTGGATGACGCCGGTTTCGTTGTTCACCTGCTGGATGGCGATGAGGGCCGGTCCAGCCGAGAGCACGTCGTCGAGCGCGGCTTCGTCGACCAAGCCGTTGCTGTCGACGGGGATAACGACGGAATCCTTGCCCATCGCATAGCCGACGATCGCATGCTCGGTGGCGCCGTGCGCACGTCCGGGCACAAGCGCGCACCGAGCTGCGATTTCGACGCTTTCGCTCGCCCCAGACGTGAACACGACGTCATGGCGCCAGCCAAGCGCGCCCTTCAGCTCTTCCCGCGCGCCTTCGAGGAGCGCCCGGGCGCGCCGACCTTCCCAATGCGGGCTGTTCGGGTTGGCCCATTCGGCGAGGCCGCGCGCCAACGCGTCGCGGGCTGGGCCGATGACGGGGGTCGTCGCGGCATGGTCGAGATAAATTCGCTTAGTCATTTTGGCGGATATCTGCCGATTGCCAGTTGGAGTC
>DATAKH010000095.1:0-2405 GCA_036261735.1 Sphingomicrobium sp. | reverse complement strand
CGCTGGGGGACGTCGTCCATGATCAGCTCGATGCCGACGCCGCCCTTGCTGGCCATCTCGACCGAGGAGGAAGTGAGGCCGGCGGCGCCCATGTCCTGGATCGCGACGATGGCATCGGACGCCATCAGCTCGAGGCAGGCTTCGATCAGCAATTTCTCTGTGAACGGGTCACCGACCTGCACCGTCGGGCGCTTCTCCTCGCTATCCTCGGAGAAGTCGGCGCTTGCCATCGTCGCGATCCAGGATATGGGCGCCGCCGGCCTCACCTCTTCGTCGGTCGAGATGGCGAGCAAGGGCGGGGTCGGGATCCGGCTGGACATGAACAGGGTGCCGTGCCGCGAAGAAGGGATGACCCCCTATGAAATGATGCTCTCGGAGAGCCAGGAGCGGATGCTGATGGTGCTCAAGCCCGGCCGCGAGTCCGAGGCCGAGGCGATCTTCAAGAAGTGGGAGCTCGACTTCGCGGTTATCGGCACGGTCACCGATACCGGCCGTATGGAGCTGGTGTGGAACGGCGAGACCGTCGCCGACATCCCGCTCGACCCGCTCGCCGACGAAGCGCCGCTGTACGAGCGGCCGTATGCGATCCCGAAGGCTCCCGAGCCCCTCGTCAACATCCCGGAAACCGCCGACATCGCTTCCGATCTTCTGAAGCTGGTTGGCTCGCCCAACCTCGCCTCGCGGCGTTGGGTGTGGGAGCAATATGACCAGACCGTGGGCGCCGACACCGTGCAGGCTCCGGGCGGCGATTCCGCGGTCGTCCGCGTGCACGGGACGAAAAAGGCGCTGGCGATGACCGCCGACTGCACGCCGCGCTATTGTCATGCGGATCCGGTCGAGGGCGGCAAGCAGGCGGTCGCCGAGGCCTATCGCAACCTGTGCGCGGTCGGCGCGAAGCCGTTGGCGATCACCAACTGCCTCAATTTCGGCAACCCGCAACGACCCGAGATCATGGGCCAGTTCGTCGGCTGCGTTCAAGGTATCGGCGACGCCTGCCGGACCCTCGATTTCCCCGTCGTGAGCGGCAACGTCTCGCTCTACAACGAAACCAAGGCCGACGACGGCTCGTCGCTGGCAATCCTTCCGACGCCGGCGATCGGCGGTGTCGGATTGCTCGACGATTTTTCGAAGATGGCGACGATCGGGTTCAAGCAATCGGGAGACGTGCTGGTCGTTATCGGCACCCGCGGCGGCCATCTCGGCCAGTCATTGTGGCTTCGCGAGATCCACGGCCGCGCCGAAGGCCCGCCGCCGCCGGTCGATCTTGCCGACGAGCGCCGCACCGGCAAGTTCGTTCGCGAACAAGTCGCGGCCGGATCACTGACCGCGGTCCATGACGTTTCCGATGGCGGCCTCGCGGTTGCGATCGCGGAGATGGCGCTGGCCGGTAATGTCGGGGCCCTCATCCAGCCGGCGGGACCAGGGCACGTCGCGCGCCAGTTCTTCGCCGAGGACCAGGGCCTCTATCTCGCCACCATCGACGACGGCCACCTGCTCGACTTCCTTACCGGCGCCGACGCCGCCGGAGTCCAGGTCGAGCCGATCGGGCGAACCGCGGGCAAGCGGCTCATCTTCGAGCTCCCTCACGGCGATTATTGCGTGCCGCTCGCCGACCTGCGCGCCGCGCACGAAAGTTTCTTCCCGCGACTGATGGGCGAGGACGCGGCACTGGCCTAGGCAAATATTGCGAATGTATCGCAATAGCACTATAAGGCGCGCGATGATCCTGTGCGTCTGCAATGCCATCACGGAAGACGAGGTTCGCGAGCTTGCTCGCGGCGGCGCGAGAACGCCCGAAGAAGCCTATGCGATTCTCGGGTTCGAGCCGCAATGCGGAAGCTGCCTGTGTTACGCGCAGGACCTGATCGACAAAGAGCGCCGGGCGCTCCGGGGCAAGCTCCGCGCCGTCGCCTGAGCAGCCCTTCCGATCCAACTGCAACTGACTATCAAGTGCAAAGAAATGGCGGATTCCAGCCATTTTTTCGCTTTTTCGGGAACCATTGATCGGCTAGAGGCCTTCCTCAGCAGGAGGACGGCATGAAGGGTAATCCCAAGATCATCGAGCTTCTCAACGAGGCGCTCAAGGCCGAGCTGACCGCGATCAACCAATATTGGTTGCACTACCGAATGCTCGACAATTGGGGCGTCACGCGCCTCGCCGAGTTCGAGCGGCACGAGTCGATCGATGAGATGAAGCATGCCGACCGCTTTTCAGAGCGGATCCTGTTTCTCGAGGGGCTGCCCAATTTCCAGGCGCTTGGGCGTTTGCGCATCGGCGAGAGCGTCGAGGAGATCCTAAAGGCCGATCTCGAAGCCGAGTATGAGGCTGTCGAGATGTACCGCAACGGCGTCACCGGGTGCGAGAAGGCGCACGATTACGTCAGCCGCGACCTCTTCGCCGAGGT
>DATAKH010000091.1:0-8881 GCA_036261735.1 Sphingomicrobium sp. | reverse complement strand
CGCGTCTCCCGCGGAGGCGCCCCTCAAGATCGTGTGGACGCATAGCTCAGTTGGTAGAGCAGCTGACTCTTAATCAGCGGGTCCTAGGTTCGAGCCCTAGTGCGTCCACCATTCTTTTCCCTTTTTGAAGACGTCGAATCGCCTCCCCGACGAGCGCGGCATTGCGAGGCTTACGGTCGTCGCTGTCGCGCCCAAACTGGCGGTTCGCTGATGTATCGCCTGCCAGCGGCCAGTCCGATGGCAATCAATGTCGGCATTTCCCACGCCGGCAGCAAGAACACGGGCGTCAGAGTGGGCGTGGCTGGCGAATTCTAGACCCTGAATGCGACAATCCGGCAGATCATTCCGGCGGCGTTAGGACGTTCGTAACCATCGTCGCTGCATCCTTCTCCTTCAATTTGTGGGAGAGCGGCGATGCGCGCTCGTGCCGTGATGATTGCAGTGGGACTGACCTTCGCCAGCGCTGCTGTCGCGGAACCGCCACGGACTCCGGCTCGCGAAGTCGATCAGACAGCCGAGAAGGAAAAGCCGGTCGTGCTCGCCGCGGCTGACGACCCCCGCCTTCAGGCGAGCGAGCCGCAGGAAGAATCGAAGACCCCGGCAGCCGCACCCGCCCGACGCGCGCGGGTGACGACCTGCCGCTGCGGCGACCAGAACCCCGGCAACTGAAGTACGACGTGCGCTAATTCTTATGCGCGACCGTCGTGGGCGCGCGGATGACCGGCATCTGGCCGTCACCCACCACCGCGAAAGCCGACCAGTAGAACGGATGCGACGTATCCGCGCTGTCCATCAACTGGCGTTCCGAAAGGCGAAGCGCCCTCACCGTCGGAGTGCCTGCCGAAGCAGTGAACAGGCCGGTGATGAGCCGCTCGGTCGCGTTGAAGTCGTCCGGGACCGGCCAGTGGCTGGCGATCACGAGCCGGCCGCCGGCGCCGACGAACGCTCTCACCAGCCCGTCCAGAGCAACATCGCCACCGGTTGCCAGGCCGGCGCTCTGGGTCGCAAGCGCGGTCGCTCCGCCGGCGGTATCGCAGGCGGAGAGGATCACCAGGTCCGCGTCGAGGTTGAGGTCGAAGATTTCTCGAAACGTCAGTAGCCCGTCCGATCCGGCTCCACCGAAGCTGGTGAGCAGCGCCGGCTGGGTCGGGCACTTGGGCCGGGTGGCGGTCACCACGCCGTGGGTGGCGAAGTGAATGATCCGATAATCCTTGAGATCCGCCCGTTGCTCGATCGCACTGTCGGTGAAGCCGTCGCCGGTGACGGTCTGCACTCCGGCTGCATCGATCCGCGACAGGATATCGCCAGCGACTGTAAGCTCACGCGCGGAAATCGGGCGGCTCCACGCCGACAGCGGAAGGATGCAGTCGCGGTCGGCGACTGCCGGAATCACTTCCGCGGCATTTCCGGGCGGGACTGTGTTGTGGCCGAGCCCAAGGTAAAGCTTGCGCCCGAACGATGTCGGCGCGTTGCGCAGGTTGACGAACGAGCGGGGCGACACCGCCGTGCTGATGTCGCGGCCGCGGCCGAACCAGTTGATTCCGGTGAAGTCGAAATCGGCGTTTGGATCGGCCTTCACTCGGGCCGCGTACAGGTCGACCGATGCCTGGTCGACGATCAGCGGGTTGGCGGGCATCCGAAGCATCGCTCCGTCGGGTTCGAAGATCAGGTGCTCGACTTGCGCGATTTCGCTCTCGAAGGGGGCGAACAGGTCGACGTACAGCTTGTGCGCAAGCGGCACGTCATAGGCGTAAGTGACCTGCTGACCGCGCTCGACGGTCGAGATGGTATCGCGAAGGGACGTGACCTGCGCATCCAGGTCCGCAGAGGCGATATCTAGCTTGATGGCGCGTGCCGATGCGGGAGTCGCAAGAAGCGCGTAGATCCCGTCATCGACCATCGTCATCTTGTAATAGGCTTCGCCCGGCCGAAGCTCTTTCTGCAGGTCGGCAAGGGCAATGACTTCGCTGGAAACGGCCCGGTACCGCGGAAAGCTCGCAAGCGAGGCCTGCGTCGCGAGCGCTTCCTTTTGCGCAACTTCGAGATCGGCTCGCAGTGCCGCGGCCTTGGCCAGGTCGCCCGGCGAGGGATTGGCCAGGTCGTCGTAATGAGCGAGCGCAATGCGATTCCGCTCGACCTGCCGGGTCAGGGTGATCGCCTGCCGGAACAGGCGCGACGCCTCGCCGGTCCCGCCAGTCAATTCGCGCGCGAGCACGGCCTGGGTCTGGGCGAGGCCGGGCCGCATCATCAGCTGCATCGCAGCGAAGATTTCCTGGGTCGCGGCGGGATCGGGGCCCTTCTTTAGGAGGATGTCGACATACGGGCGAAGCACTCGCGCAAAGGATGGCGGAAGGTTGCTTGCGTCGTCTTGAGAATGGACGAGCTGGCGGAACATGTCTTCGGCGGCGGCGATCTGGCCGCTCCGGGCCAGGAAGCCGGCGAGACGGGCGCGCGAGTTCAACAGCGCGGCTGACCCGGGATAGCTCGCCTCGAGCATTGAAACGGCTTGCCCGTACAGCTTGCCTGCTTCCGCAACGTTGCCGGATTCTTCCGCGATCGCGGCAAGGTCGCCGACGATCTGCGCACGCATCCACGCGATCGACGCCACCCGGCCGTCGCGAACGGCCTCGAGCTTGGCGCCCGCCGCCTCAAGGGCCTGGCGGGCTCCGCCGAAATCGCCGCCCAGCCGGAGCGACGTGCCGCGAAGCTGAAGCGCCTGGCCGTCGAGAATTTCGGCCTTCTCTTCCGGCAGAAGGCCGTCCGAGCTCTGGCCGAGCTGGCTTGCACCGGCCTCGGCGTTGAGTCGCTTGGAGGTCACCACATCGATCTCCAGCGACCCGTTCGCGCCCGAACGAGAGCCGGCAGCAATCTTCGCGACTGGCTTGTCGAGTTCGCTTAGCGCCTCTTTCGACTGCCCCTGGTTGAGAAAGTGAATGGCGCGATAATTGCGCAGTCGACGCCCGTCGATCGGATCGCCCCTGACGTACTCCTCTGCGCGAGAGAACAAGGCGTCGGCCTCGGCGTAGCGTCCGAGGTTCGACTTCTGAAGCGCCTCGTTGACGAGCGCTTCGGCGCGGCTGATCGGCCCGTTGTCCGAGCTGCTGACGGCGGCGAAGAATTCCGCGGCGTCGGCATAATTGCCGACATTGTTGCGGCGATAAGCTTCAGCCAGCGCCCTGCTCGCGTCGAGCGTTCCCGCCTGGACCCGAGCGAAGGAGGCGGGATCGCCGGCGCCGGTGGTTGCAATCGACACTTCGCCCTCGATCGGCTCGTCGGCGACGATGCTCCTCAAGCCGAGCTGGAGAGCGCTGTCGTATCCCGTCAGCCCTTCGGCTGCGAAGAACTGGTTCCCCTTGCGGAAATGATAGACCCGATAGGCGACATTGGCGTCGGACAGCTTGCACTCGATGACCTCGACGCTGCCGAGCTGATCGATGGATCCCGGCTGAGCGGAACCGCACGTGACCGTATTTCGCCGTGCGTCTGCTAACCGGGTTGCCGGGTCCCCGCCGCTCCGAAGCGAATAGATCTTGCCGACCGGAAGCGCCGCATCCCTGCAGGTGATCGAATAAGCGACGTCGAACATTCCGGCGAGGGCGGCGTCGGTCGCAACCGGCTGCGCCGAGCAATAGCTCGATCCGCTGGTTCCCAACCGGAAGCTGTCGCGGACGCTCAAGGGTGCCGCTGGCCCCGGCGGCGAGAACGCCACGGCCGCTGCGAGAGCAGTCAGTCCTAATGCTGTCTTGCGCATCTCATGCCTCCGCTAATTCGAGTCGCCGGGCCGGTCGCCGCCGCTCGTGACTGGCTCGTTGACGGTCAGGTCGCGCTGCAGCGGTCCGGAGTCGATCAGGCGTGCCGACGGGTCCACCGAAGTGTTGCTGGCGCTGGCCTGCTCTTCCTCTTCGCCTTCGTCCTCGGGATCGGTCGCCGCGATGGGGCCGAGGACCGTCTCCGACCCGCCGAGATCCAGAGGCTGCTCCGCTGGAGGTGGTGGTGGTGGCGGCGGTGGCGGAGGCGGCGGATTTGGCGGCGGCACCGGCGTCCCCCCCACCCCTTCGAAACCGAAGATGAATGTCGAGCGGTCCGGCGTTGAGCCGTCGATGTTGTCGCTGGACTGTCCGAAAGAATAGACTTCCGCCCCGACCGCTCCGAGCGCCGCGAGTGCGGCGGGCTCGGTCACCGATGCACCGTAGTAGATCGAGAAGTTCCTAACTTCCCCCGGATCGAGCGAGCCAAAATTGAAGTCGAACAAGGCGCCGTGGTCGCCCGGACCGCTGTCGGCAAAGTCCGTGTCGAGCGTTCCCGAGACAATCTCGCCGCGCCCCCCGAACGGATTGACCGTTGAAAAGCCATCATCGGAAGAGCCGACCAGATCATCAGCCCCCACCCCCTTCAGAGTCACATATTCGTTGAACGAAGTTGGCTGGACGTCCCAGTCCATCACCCGACGGTAAAGAACATCGCCCGAAGCAACCGAAGCTTCATTCTTGATGGACACGTTGACCTGGTAGAGATCGGAAGTCGCACTTGGCACGAAGCTGTGCGTGACCCGGAGGCCGGTACCCTCGACCTTCGTCACCGAAGAGAGGGAATCGGATGTCATCGTGTGGGAAACCAGGGACAGGTTGAAAATTCCCTCGGAATTATTCGCCCCGCCCCAGGTATTGGCCCCGGAAACGCCAACTCCCCATCCCTCGCACACGCAACCGTCGAAAATGGCTTCCCATCCGGTGCGCGAATCCTGGACCCCGATGCCGTTGCTTCCGAGCTGGCCATAGGTGGAGATGCCGAGCTCGATCGTGCCGTTGCCGATATTCGCGTCGATAGTCCCCGTCGCCAGGCTATGGGCGGTCGAGGTCAGGCCGCTGCCGTCGATCGTGATGTTGCCGAGGCCGGTGGCCCCGCCGACATTGGCACGGTCGAAAGTGTCTCCGGAAAGCCCGTAGCCCGACGAAAGGACGATCTCTCCATTTTCCACAGCAGCGCTTGCAGCGGCGGCGAAACCGAGGCTTCCACCAAGGAGCATCGTCAGCGTTTGGTTCTTGGGAACGGCGACCATGTAGATGCGGTGTGGATCGGTAGTGGCGTTGGTGCTCGCGGGCCCGCCGGTCGTTCCCGAATGAACCACCCCGTTATAATCGGATGTGCCTACATCGACCTGCACGTCGAAAAGCCCCTGGTTAACGGTCATCGTAAGCTGTTCCGATGCGACGTAGGCGGCGGAACCGTTGACCGCGACAGTGCCGGACTGCTCGACCCTTGGCGCAATCAGCGCGACATAACTGCCCGAGGCCAGGGCGTTTATCTGAGCGCCATCGAGGACCCGGACTTGCGACGCCGATCCGGCCGGGCCGGAAAAGCTTGCCGAAAAGCCGTTCGCGCCCGCGGTCCAATCACCGCCCGGATCGAGCGCCGTGAGCAAGAGGCTGCCGATATCGAACACCGCTCCGGAGCCAATGACAATCCCGCTCGGGCTGTAGAACCAGATATTGCCGCCGTTGGCCGAGGTCCCTCCAATGGTTGAGACGAGATGTCCGTTCAGCTGGATCGGACTCCCCGAATCCGCCGGGGTTACCCGGTTCAGCACGGTATAATTGGTGATTGCCGGCGAGCTCGTGAAAGTGGCTGTGTTGCCGAGCGGCAGGAAATCGTTGCTCCTGGCAGTCCAGTTGATGGTCGCAGTTGCGGATCCGACCGTGATCGTCTCCGTACTGTTGGACGTACGGTTCTGGTTTACCGTGCCGACGGTGGAATTGATGTCGCCGATGAAGGCTCCCGTCGGTGCGGTCTGAGCTCCAGCCTCGAGGGGCTGGACCAACCACGCCACGCCTGCCGCGGCACAAGACCACATCAGCGCCTTACGCTTGATGCTAACAGGATTTGAACCCGGATACGCGCTGACTGTCATTGATAGCTCCATGGCCACAGTCGGGTTGTGAGGGAGATGAGGAACCTTGGGTCCGGCTTTTCGTCGAGCAGCCCGACCCGGGTGAGCGGCACCGCGATGGCGGCGTCGAGCATGAACCGGTCGTAAGCGACGCGCGCTCCGGCACCGATAGAATCGAGATGCCGTGCTCCTTCGACAATCGTCAGTCGGTCGAGGTTGGCCACACGCGCGTGGTCCCAGAAAGCATATCCCTGGATCGCCGGGCGGCGGGCATTGACCGGAACCGTGCTTCCGATCCGAACCTCCGCCTGGGTTCCCCAGCCGCGGTCGCCAACCAGCACCCCCGGATCGTAGCCCCGGCCGACGGTGTAGTTGCCGGCCGAAAACTCTTCGAAGCTGAGCAGCGGCTTCCACGCATATTGGGCCCGCGCGCCGAGAGCGAAGGTCAGCTTGGGCGCCGGCCGGTATTCGCCATAGAGTAGCGCTCGAACGACCGCCGCGGTCGATCGGCCCTCCAGCCTGCTCGGCGGGACCTCGCCTGGCCCAAGGCAGTCTGCGCCAGTCGGGCCGCAATCCTCGGTCGCTCCGAAAATATCGAAGCCCTTGCGAAGCTCGATCGAGGTGGTGAGCCGCCACAGCGGCTCCGCAAGCGAGCGGCCGGGCGAGAATCGTGTGCTGATCGAGTCGAACGCCAGCCTTGCGAACCCGACCCGCAGCCGATCCCGGCTGAGGTCGATACCGTTCAGGTCTACATCCTGGTTGACGAAATCGATGCCGGCTGAGCCACGCAGGTTGCGACCGAGGCTGCGCAAAAGCGGATAGTCCGCCTGGAGCGTCGCGAGCAGCGTTCGTGCCCGAACGTCGGCGTCGCCTTCGATTGCTGGCCGGGCCTCGGCATAAGTCAGAATGCCGCCGATCCCCAGCCCTTGCGAGCCGAGGCGGAAATCGTGCCCCAGCTGAATCGTCTGCTGCTCCTCCAGGTCGGAAGTCATGAATCCCGCGACCGTGGTGCGATCGCCCAAGCCGGTGAGGCCGAACAGCTGCGTTTGAACAAGTCCACCCCAGCGCCCCAGTGCGCGCGAACCGGTGTTTTGAATGTTGAAATCGGAATAGCCGGCAATCCGCTGCACGGTGACGTCGCCGATCACTTCGCCGGGCACGGTGCCGGCAGGACGAAGAGTCAACCGAACCGTGTAGCCGGGAAGGTCGCTGGCGAGCAGCAAATAGCGCTCGGCGTCATTGCGGTTGAACACCGGCTGCTTCGTAAGCTGGCCCAGATATCCCGCGATGACCCGCTCGGCGCCGCTCGCGTCTCCACGGACCCGGACCTGCGTCAGCCGCGCCACCAGGACCCGGAATTGAACGATTCCGTCGGCGATTCGCTGCTCGGGTACCTCGACGGCGGCGATGTAGCCGGCGTTGCGCAGGATCGTCGCGGCCCGATCGCGAATCTCGCATACAACGGAAATCGGCTGCTCGGTGCCCATCAGGGAGGAATAGGATGAGGTCAGGTCGGCGTCGGGGAGTCCGTCCACACCTTCGAACTGCGCCCCGCGCAGAGTGAACCGGATACCCTGGAACTCTGCGCTGTCGAGGGCGCATGGCGCTCGCTCGATGCCGCCCTCGACTTCAAGCCGCGGCGCCCTGTCCTGTGGCGCCGGAGGAGTCGGACGAGTGACTTCCTCGCGGGTCGGAGGCCGCACTTCCGGCACCGTCTGTGCGGCCGCACCGGCCGGCGCGGCGACCAGCATGGACGAAAGCAAAAGCCGCCTAAACCGCTTTCGCCATTGCCTTTCTAAACTTGCGTGTTCCGTTGGAATCATTTGGGGCGCCCCTCCCCGAAAGTGCGACTCGCACCCCGAACCAAGCGAAGGTTTAGAGCACGTTAACCCGTTTTGAACAAGCGGACTATTAAAGCGTCTCAGGGGGTTAGGAACGAATCTTGTCTTGAAATGGGATTCAGCGGTAGCGCCACGGCCATAATCGAGTGGTCACGGAAACCAGCAATCGCGGGTCCGGTTTTTCGTCGGCTTCACCCAGTTGCGTGAGAGGCACCGCCAGGGAGCCGTCGAGTACGAACCGGTCGTACGTCACGCGCACTCCAGCTCCCGTCGAGTAGAGGTGTCTTGGCCCGACCGGTGCCATGCCATCGAGCGCGCGGACTCGGGCATGGTCGAAGAAGACATAGCCTTCGACGGCGGGTTTTCGAACGCTTGCCGGGACGGTGCTTCCGAGCCGGATCTCGGCCTGCGTCCCCCATCCCCGGTCGCCCAGCAGCGCGCCGGGGTCGTAGCCTCGGCCGACGGTGTAATTGCCGGCTGAGAACTCCTCGAAGCTGCCCAGCGGCTTCCACGCGTATTGCCCGCTCGCCGCAAGCGAGAATGTGACCATCGGTGCCGGATGGAACTCGGCATTGAGAAAAGTCCGAACGATTGCCGCAGTCGAGACGGCCGACGGCCTGCTCGGCGGGACCCCGTCGCAGCTTGAGGGAATCGCGCCGCACGCGTGGCTCGCGCGGAGAATGTCCAGCCCCTTGCGGAGCTCGATGAAGCCGTTGAATTGCCACAGTGGCTCGCCCGGAAGCCGCCGGTCGCCGGAGGCACCGAGGGCGTCCATTGCGAGACGCACGAAGCCGGTTCGCAAGCGGTCCTCGCTAATGCCGCGTCCATTGAAGTCGACGTCCTGATTGACGAGGTCAAAGCCGATCGAACCGCGAAAGGTCAGCCCGAGGCTCCGGACGATCGGATAGTCGGCATATAGGGTTGCAAGCAGGCTGCGCGCCTTGAGATCCGAGTCGCCGGCGATCGCCGGATTGGCCCAGGCATGGGTGAACAACGCGCCGACCCGGAGCCCCTCGCCGCCGATCGCCAGGTCATGGCCGAGCTGAATGGTTCGCTGTTCCTCGAGATCGGAGGTGGCAAAGGCGGAAACGATCGTCCGGTCTGCCCTGCCCGTCAGCCCGAACAATTGTGCGCGAGCGATTGCACCCCAGCG
>DATAKH010000059.1:0-3867 GCA_036261735.1 Sphingomicrobium sp. | reverse complement strand
GACGAAGCGAATGACGCGCTTCCGATTTGCGATGAACCGAAAAAGAAAAGGGCCGCCGATGCGAAGATCGACGGCCCCGGATTTTGCGGATTTCGCGAGCGCTTACTGCTGCTCGCCCTCGTTTTCGTCCTCGGCAGTGGCAGCGGGAGCCTCCTCCGAAGCGGTGGCTTCGTCTGCCTCGCCTTCGGCCGCTTCGGGCTCGGTCGCTTCAGGCTCGGCCGTTTCCGCTTCAGCGGTTGCGGGCTCGACGGCGTCCGCCTGCAATTCCTCGGCGGCCAGCGGCGCGGCCTGTTCCTCGAACATCTGTTGGATGACGTCGATGCCCTGCGCCTGGAGCTCGGCTTCCTCGGGCGAGCGGGCGACGTTGACGTGAACCGTCACCGCCACCTCGGGGTGAAGCGCGATCTTCACGTCGTGCATCCCGATCGACTTGATCGGCCGAGCGAGGACCACCTGGCTCTTCGTCACCTTGGCGCCTTCGGAATCCAGCGCATCGACGATGTCGCGGGCCGAGACCGATCCGTAGAGCTGGCCGGTGTTGGAGGCCTGGCGGATCAGCTGGACGGTCTTGCCGTCGACGGTCTTCGACTCCTTTTCGGCCTCCGACCGCTTCTCGGCATTCTCGGCCTCGATCCGGGCTCGGTTGGCCTCGAACACCTTGCGGTTGGATTCGTTGGCGCGGAGCGCCTTCTTGTTCGGCAGGAGGTAGTTGCGGGCGAAGCCGTTCTTGACGTTGACGACATCGCCGATGCCGCCGAGCTTCTCGACCCGTTCGAGCAGGATCACTTCCATTGGTCTGCCCTCCTTATTTCACGAGGTAGGGAAGAAGGCCGATATGGCGGGCGCGCTTGATCGCCTTGGCCAGCTCGCGCTGCTTCTTTGCGGACACCGCGGTGATCCGCGACGGGACGATCTTGCCGCGCTCGGAGATGAAACCCTGGAGCAGGCGGACGTCCTTGTAATCGATCCTGGGCGCGTCCTTGCCGGAGAAGGGGCAGCTCTTGCGGCGGCGGAAAAATGCTCGGGCCATTCGCTTACTCCCTGTCCTCGCCGCGAGGACCGCGGTCTCCGCGCTCGCCGCGGTCGCTGCGGCCGCTGCGCTCGCGCTTCATCATCGCTGACGGGCCCGATTCATGCTCGTCGACGCGGATGGTCATGAAACGGATCACGTCTTCGCTGATATTGGTCTGGCGCTCGAGCTCGGCAATCGCCGGCGCCGGGGCGTCGACATCGAGCATCACGAAATGCGCCTTGCGGTTCTTGGCGATCTTGTAGGCGAGGGACTTGAGGCCCCAGGTTTCGGTCTTGACGACCTTCCCGCCATTGTCCTCGAGGATCTTGGTTGCGTTTTCCGCGATGGCGTCCACCTGGGCCTGGGCCAGGTCCTGACGCGCGAGGAAAACATGCTCGTAGAGCGGCATGTTCTTATTCTCTCTTTTGGCCGATCGCTGACGTGGCCCAGTGCCACGCCCCTCCGGCTGTCGTCGTAAAATGCAACTGGGGCACAGGCGAAGCCTGCACCCCATCGCCGCGCCCTATGACGAAAAGGGGTTCAAAAAGCAAGCCGATCAGGAGTCTGGGCCAGCGAACTCCTTCAGCCAGTCGGGGAGCGGGCGGATATGTCCTTCAGGCGTCCGGCACAACCCGTGGCTGAGCTTCGATCCCGCTGGGCATTCTTCGCTGCGCATCGGCCGCGGCGGGCTCAGCAAGCAGGTGCCGAAGCCGGCCTGGCGCTTGCACTTTTCGAACGCCTTCGACGCTTGTGCGTCCAAAAGCCCGTACATCTCCTTCAATTGGCGGAATGCGTTGACGTTGGTCGTCACCTGGTCCTGAGCGCGCTCGGCGGCAGCGCTTCGCATGCCGTTGACCTTGATGACCTTGCCCGGACCGCAGGCGGCGTGGATCGGGCGGACAAGCTCGGGTGCCGCGACCTCGGCGATCGAGCCCATGAAGACGATCTCCTGCCCGACGCGGGCATAGCCGGGCGTCTCTTCGGACCCGAAGGCGAGATAGCCTTGGCTATCGACGAACAACTGCGCGCCGAGCGGGAACAGCACCAGCGCATTGTCCTGGTCCGATGCGCGGAAGCAGCCGTCCTGGAGCACCACTTTGGCATAGCTGTTGATCGAGTTGACGGCGCCTACCGGCCGATCGTCCCGCGGGAAGATGCGCACCAGCGGAGCGATTGCCGCCGGCAACGGCCGGTTGATGTCGCCGGCGCGGGCCTGGGCGCGGAACACGAGCCTGACGGCGGCGGGGATCTTCACTCCCTTGCGCTCGACCAGCTCGCGGAATTCCTCTTCGGGAATCGCGATCTCGACCGTCGCTCGGTTCTCCTTGTTGCCGTAGCCGCCGCCCATGATGATCCGCTCCTCGGCGAAGGTCTTCATCATGAAGTCGAGCGCCGCGGCGAGCTCGGCGGTAGTGTAACCCGCCTTTGCGGCGCGGAAGCGCGGGTGGCTGGTATATTTGGCCAGCGTCGCTTCGGGATCGCGGAGGAAGCGGAACACGACGTGAGGCTCGCCCTCGTTCTCGAAATAGAGGTCGACGAAATTGCCCTTCTCGAGCCGGTCCAGCTTGCGGTGAAGCGCATCGACTTCGTCGCGGACCGAGTTCTGCCACTCGGCAACCCTGCGGAACTGCTCCTGCGCCGCGACCTGCTCGGCCGATGGCGGCTCGGGCGCGCCGGGAGCCTTCGCAGCGAAGGGCGCCGGCGGGACGTCGAGGATCGTCGCGAACCCGGACGGTTCGATCGTTGCGCCGGTCGGCACCAGCTTCGGGTCGGCGGCCGCGCCGCCTTCGCCGGCGCAGGCCGCGGCCAGTGCTGCAAAGGCGCCGAAGATCAGCAACTGCTTGAACATGCGCGCGATTTTGCCGACTGCCGGTGAGCGGCTCATGAACGCGCGTGTGACCGGTAACGCATGCTCGCCTGTCCCCCGGACAGGCTGCGCGTGTAACGCATGCTCGCCTATCCCCCGGACAGGCTGCGCGTGCGTTATGTTCACTAAAGTCACGCGATGAGCGACCATTTCCGTGTCCTTAAAGGCTCCGGATGCGCGGTGGTGTGCGGGCGATGCGGGGGGTGGGGTCGTCGCGCTCGGCTTCCAATCGGTCGAGGATCGCCTGGTGCTCGGCCCAGATCGCCTCGGCAAGCACCTGCGCCTCCGCCTCGCGCTTCTTCTCGGCGGCTAGTTTCATCCGGTATTTGCGCCGCGAGGAGGCGCGCTCGCGCTTGTCGGCAACCGAGCCGTTGCGGCCCGACAGCAGGGCGATGGCCAGCCGGTCGCTGCGGCGATGTTCGAAGCTGACGATCCTGCCGCGGCGGACCACCGGCACCCAGGCCCCGTTCAGCGCTCGGTCGAGCGCATTCCAGCGAAGCGCCTCGATTCCGCGCGCGATCGCCTGGTCCCAAGTTTCGGCGAAGCTGTCCGCGCCTTCGGATTCGAGGAGGCGGTAGGCGCTTCGCGGGGTCTTTCCGACCGCACGGGCGGCGCGGGCGACGCAGCCGCATGCGCTGAGCGCGTCGATGAAGGCGCGCTGTGCCTCGGGAGTCCAGCCGTTGCGGCGCTTGCGGAGGCGCGGGACGGGCGTGAAGTCGATCGGGCCGTCGGTGACTTCGACAAGACCGGTGACGGCGCTTTCGAATGGCCATTCCGGCGGCTGCGGGAGAGGGGTGCTGTCCATCCGTGATTCTAAATCACAAGTGGGGTGCTGTAGGACAGGGTTTTTCTAATGTCCGCTTTGGGTGGAAAGCGGACGCTACTCAGGATCACTCAGCACGACGAAATGAGCCGACAAGCGCGGCGACTGGTCCGAGTGCACACAAAGCGACGAGCGGCGGAACGGTTGGATCGTGACGACCAACCA
>DATAKH010000045.1:0-14564 GCA_036261735.1 Sphingomicrobium sp. | reverse complement strand
TGGTTTCATCCGGCGTATCGTCGCCGAATGTCCCCTCAATGAGCACGTAATCAACCTCTGGCCCGTAAGCGATCGCCTGGTTGACCGGGATCGTCCACGGAGTCGTCGTCCAAACCACCGCATGGGCGCCGACCAGCTCCGGAATCGGGCTCTCGACGATCTCGAACCCGACGTCGATCTGCGTCGAGACGATGTCCTCATATTCGATCTCGGCCTCGGCCAGCGCGGTCTTCTCGACCGGCGACCACATCACCGGCTTGGCGCCGCGGTAGAGCTGGCCCGTCTCGGCGAACTTGAACAGCTCGGAGACGATCGTCGCCTCGCTGTCATACTGCATCGTCAGGTACGGGTTGGCCCAATCGCCGCCGATCCCCAGCCGCTTGAGCTGCTCGCGCTGAACGTCCACCCAATGCTGGGCGTAGGCGCGGCACTCGGCCCGGAATTCCTTTACCGGCACCTCGTCCTTGTTGAGCTTCTTCTTGCGATACTGCTCCTCGACCTTCCATTCGATCGGAAGCCCGTGGCAGTCCCACCCGGGAACGTAAGGGCTGTCCTTGCCCAGCAAGGTCTGTGTCCGCACCACCATGTCTTTGAGGACGTGGTTGAGCGCATGGCCGATGTGGATATCGCCGTTGGCGTAGGGCGGCCCGTCGTGGAGGATGAACTTGTCGCGGCCGGCGCGGCTCTTGCGAACCTGACCGTACAGCCCCTGCTCCTCCCAGCCGGCGAGGATCGCCGGCTCCTTCTGTGGAAGGCCCGCTTTCATCGGAAAGTCGGTCTTCGGAAGGAATACGGTCGGCCGGTAGTCGGGCTTTTCGGGCGCGTCGGACATTCGGCGCGGCTCTAGCGGGCGGGCAAGGGAATGCAAATCCGAAGCGTGAGGCGAGGGCGGGCTTTGGCGAGGCGCGGCATTTCAGCAATTCCTCACAAGTCGCTCATGACGCGGGACGCGCGCTGGTCCATGGTGGCGCCACGGCAACTTGTGGAGACTGCGCGTGCCTCTGACCGACGGATTTCGAAGCCCCGCCTTCAAGCTGTTCCTGGCGATCGTCGTCGGCTTCGCGCTGGCGATCCCGCTCTTCTCGGTGTGGCTGCTCGTCTACGACCGCCAGAGCCAGTCGGAACAGGCGAGCGCCTCGATCACCGCCGGCTGGGGCGGGCCGCAGGCGATGACCGGCCCGGTGCTGGTCATCCCCTACCGCGCGACCGCGACCGAAACCGTCGTCCAGAACGGCCAGAGTGTCACCCGATCGAACGAGGTGATGCGCGAACTGACCCTCGCTCCCGAGGCCATCGGGCTTTCCACAACCATCAATCCCGAAGTCCGCAAGCGCTCGATCTACGAGGCCGTCGTTTACGACGCCAAGGTCGAGGGACAGGCGCGATTCGCCTTTCCGCCCGACCTTGCCCGGACCGGGGTCGATCCGGCCAAGATGGACCTCGCCCGCGCCGAGCTTCGATTCGGGCTAAGCGACCCGCGCGGGCTCGCCGCCAATCCCAGCGTCACCGTCGGCGGAAGGCCGCTTCGGCTGCAGCCCGGCGGCGGAAGCGGGGGCGGGCGCGGCTTCTTCGCGTGGATCGACGCGGCGGGGCTTCAGTCGGCGCCGCTCGCGGTCGATTTCGCCTACAATTTCCGCGGCAATAGCTCCCTGACCCTGGCGCCCGATGCCGGCGAAACCCGCTGGACGGTGCGCTCGTCCTGGCCGCACCCGAGCTTCGCCGGCGAGTTCCTCCCCGCCGACCGCCGGGTCGGCGACGACGGCTTCAGCGCCACCTACCGGGTCGGCAATCTCGCGCTCGGGCGTTCGCTGGTGAGCACTGGCGAAGCCGGCGCGGCCCCGCCGGTCGATCGAATCACGCCTCCGTCCAGGACTACGGTTCCTGCGGCGCCGATGGACGTCACCCGCGCATCCGGGCCGGTGCAGACTGCGGCGATCAGCCTGATCCAGCCGGTCGATCTCTATTCGCAGGTCAACCGGGCGACGAAGTATGGTTTCCTGTTCATCGGCTTCACCTTCCTCGCGCTGCTGATGTTCGACGTCATCGCCGGGGTGCGGGTTTCGCCGGTCGAATATCTCCTGATGGGCGCGGCGCTGATCCTGTTCTTCGTGCTCCTGCTCGCGCTTGCCGAGGTGATCGGCTTCACGCCGGCCTATGTGCTCGCCTCGGCTGCAATCGCGGGGCTCAACACGGCCTATTCGGCCGCGGTGCTCGGAAGCTGGAGGCGCGCCTGGTTCATCGGCGGGCTGCTCGTGGGCCTTTATGCCGTGCTCTACATCCTGCTCAGCCTCGAAGCCTATTCGCTGCTGATCGGCTCGCTGCTCCTGTTCGCTGCGCTTGCAGGCGTGATGTACGCGACCCGCCGGATCGACTGGAGCGCGCCGCGACGGGAGGCCGCCGACTGACCCTCTTGGGCTTGCAACCACGCTCGGCTAGAGCCTCGGGCGAATGGCTGACTCGATTCCGCCCAAACGGATTTTCCCGACCTCGAAGGTCGACGCCCAGTCGGCCCGGCACGTCCCGTCGATCCCGCAAACGGAGAGCGACGCCTACAAGCTCGCCTTCCAGGACATGGACTTTCTCCTGCGCGAGGATTTGCGGCCGGTCCGGTTCCAGCTCGAGCTGTTGAAGCCCGAGCTCTTGCTCCAGGAAGCGAAGATCGCCTCGACCTTCGTCTTCTACGGCTCGGCCCGGATCCCGCATCCGTCGAAGGCCGACGCGCTGGTCGAGGCGGCCACCAACGACGACCAGCGCCGGGTCGCCGAGCGGCTCAAGGCAAAGTCGCCTTATGTCGAAAAAGCGCGAGAGCTGGCCCGGCTCGCCAGCCGCTGCGAGTGCGACGAGGAGGGGATGCGGCATTTCGTCGTCTGCTCGGGCGGCGGGCCGTCGATCATGGAGGGCGCCAATTGCGGCGCCGCCGACGAGGGCAAGGACAGCATCGGCCTCAACATCGTGCTTCCGCA
The DNA here is from genome assembly GCA_036261735.1 of Sphingomicrobium sp. GTDB lineage: Bacteria > Pseudomonadota > Alphaproteobacteria > Sphingomonadales > Sphingomonadaceae > Sphingomicrobium. The sequence goes on along the minus strand of DATAKH010000045.1, from coordinate 11,601 downwards.
CGAGCAGCTCCCGAACACCTATGTCACCCCCGAGCTAAGCTTCCAGTTCCACTATTTCGCGCTCCGCAAGATGCATTTCCTGCTTCGCGCCCGCGCGGTCGCAGTCTTCCCGGGCGGATTCGGCACGTTCGACGAATTTTTCGAGCTTCTGACCCTGATCCAGACGGGCAAGGTGCGGCCGCTCCCGATCCTGTTGTTCGGAAGGGAATTCTGGAACCGGGTGGTCGATTTCGAAGCGCTTGCCGAGGAAGGGGTGATCGCGCCGCACGACCTCGACCTCATCCACTGGAGCGAGGATCCGCAGGAAGCGTGGAACCATGTCGTGCGCTTCTACGAGCGCCATCCCGATCCGCCCCGAATCCAAACGGCGCCGCCCGAATAAGCAGCGGTCCGGCGGCTATTGGTTGGGCTGGGCCGCCTCGCCGCCGCCCTTCACGTCGGCAGCGGTGTTGTCGAGCACCGGTTCCTTCTGGGCCTGGTCCCCCTCGGCGGCCGCGGCTGCAGTGTCCGCGTCTCCGCCCGCCGCTTCGCTGCCCGCCGGCGCGGCCGGAGCTGCCGGCATCGGAAGCGGCGAATCGCTGTGCTGGTTCAGGAACGCGATCACATTGGCGCGGTCTTCGGGACTACCCAGGCCGGCAAAGGTCATCTTCGTGCCGGGCGCGAACGATTTCGGGCTTTTCAGCCATTCGCTCATGCTGTGCCAGTCCCAGGTCCCGCCCTTGTCCGCGAGAGCGCTGGAGAAGGGGAAGCCCTTGCCCTTGCCGATCGGCTCTCCCATCACGTTCCAAAGGTTCGGCCCGAGCTGGTTTGCGCCGCCCTTGTCGGCATTGTGGCAGGCGGCGCATTTCTTGAACACCTGCTCGCCCTTGGCGGGATCGGCACTTGCCAGGAAGAATTCGATCGGCTGCTCGGCTTCGCCGCCTTCGCCTTCTACCTCGACGCCTTCGATGGGGTAGCCCATGGTTTCCGGCCGCTCCGAATGGAACGCCTCGCCGGCGACGATCGAGCCGCCCAAGGCGACGATTCCGGCGAACAGAACCCAGCCGGCGATGGTGTTGAATCGGTCGTCCATTGAATCCCCTGCGGCGACATGCCGAAAGCGTGATGTGGCCGCCCTTTACGAACCCCGTTCGGCTTCTTCAAGCGGCGAGCCAATGCTCCAGCAAAGTTCGCGCGATCGCGTGGGGCGGCGGGGCCTGGAACGGCGCACCGGCTCGTCCTTGGACAGCGGCAGCGACTTCGCCGCGGGTGAACCAGCGGGCGTCCTCCAGCTCGCTGAAATCTATCGTCAGCCGGTCATCGAGCGCACGAGCTGTGCATCCGACCATCATGGATGAAGGGAACGGCCACGGCTGGCTGGCGACGTAAGTGACTTCGGTGACTTCGATTCCCGCTTCCTCGGCAAGTTCGCGGGCTACGGCCTGCTCGATCGATTCGCCGACTTCGACGAACCCAGCCAGCGCCGAATAGCGATTCGGGGGATAATGGTGCTGCCGCCCGAGAAGCAGCCGCCCATCGTGCTCGGCAAGCATGATCACGACTGGGTCGACTCGCGGATAATGCTCGGCCAGGCAGGAGCCGCAGCGCCTCGACCACCCGCCCCGGACAATCCCGCTCGCTGCGCCGCAGTTTGCGCAGAACCGATGAGTCGAATGCCAGCGCGCGAGGCTTAGCGCAGCTGCGAACAATGGCGCGTCGGATGGGGACAGGTTGCCAAGCAGTGAGAACACGGCCGGACCGGCGGCGATCGTTTCCTGCAGCGCCGAAAATCGGGGTGATTGTCCTTCAAGGCCCAGGAAAAGTTCGGGACGGATAACCTCGTCCCACTGGAGCGAGCCGTCGGAGCCGATCGCCGGGAGCCCTTCCTTCCAGACTAGCTGCCTAGCCGCCGGGGCGACGGCGAATTGAGCGAGCCGATCGGAATCGGCTCTAGCGGAATCTCCGCGGTCGAGGCCGGGACCGCAAAAAAATGGCTCAGGCCGCAAGCTTGCGCCTTCCGTCCAGGACCGAATCGGCGGCTCGACGATAAAGGGTCGGAAGCCCTGCGTCGCCGATCGTTGAGAGCGGTTGCCACCAGCCCTCCTCGATTGGCGCGTGCCGAACGACGAGAAGATCGAGGGTGAAGTGGGTGAAAACGTGTCGGACCCGGCCGAGGACCGGTGCCGCGATTTCCGGCTTGTCGGCGGTCCAGTCACTGCCCGGAAGCGCCGCCATCCCGCCCAACAGGCCTCTGCCGGGGCGGCGGACCAGCCGCACCGCTCCATCGCGCTCGATCCACCAGGCGACTCCATGACGGGCCGGCTTCTCCTTCTTCGCCGGGCGCGCGGGGAACTGCTCCGGAGCACCGCTTGCGTAAGCGGAGCAGCCGTCTTGCAACGGGCAATTGTGGCAATCGGGCGCTCGCGGCCGGCAGACGGTCGCCCCCAGGTCCATCATCGCCTGCGCGAAGTCGCCTGCTCTGTTGCCTGGAGTAATCGACGCTACCGCCGAGCGGATCTGCGCCTTGGTTGGGCGGGTAAAGCCGTTAAGCCGCGCCGAGACACGTTCCACGTTGGAGTCGACCACGACCGCACTTCGGCCAAACGCTATCGCCGCGATCGCGGCAGCAGTATAATCGCCGATTCCGGGAAGCGCTCGAAGATCCGCCTCGGTGTCGGGAAATCCGCCGGCCGAAGCGACCTTGCGAGCGCAGGCGATGAGGTTTCGCGCGCGGGCGTAATAGCCGAGCCCCGCCCACTCGCTAAGCACCTCCTCGTCGGAGGCACTGGCGAGCGCCTCCACCGTCGGCCATCGGCGGACGAACCGCTCGAAACGGGGAGCGACTGCCGCCACGGTCGTCTGCTGGAGCATCACCTCGCTGAGCCACACCCGGTACGGATCGGGAGGAGGGAACCCCGGCGGCGACCGCCACGGAAGGGAGCGGGACTTATCCACATAATGTTGGAGCAGCAGCTCGGCGACATTGGCGCGCATGGGCGGCCTATGGCATGCTCCGTCCAAATGGCGAAGACACGGGTGGGAAAAAGCCGGGACAAGGACGCGCCGCGCCAGGGCCGCGCTCGCGCTGCCGGCGAGCTGATCGGCAATGCCGGCGGGGCGGCATTCCGCCGCTTCGGCTTCATTCAGTCATCGGTCGTGAGGCGCTGGCCCGAGATCGTCGGCGATCGGTACGCCAGGGTTTCTTCCCCCGAATCGATCCGTTTCCCCGCCGGCAAGAAGTCCGGCGGAGTCCTTAGCGTCGTCGTCCAGGGCGCGCACGCGCCGCTGATGCAGCATCTCGCACCCCTGATCATCGAGCGGGTCAATCGCTTCTTCGGCTATTGCGCGATCGCGAACCTGTCGTTCAGGCAAGGTGCAGCGCCGAAACGGGAGCAGTCGCCGAAGCGGCCGCAGCTGCGGCCGGTGCCCAGGGAGATTGGCGAAGGACTGCGCGAAATTGCAGATCCGGAGCTTCGCTCGTGCCTCGAGGCACTTGCGGCCAGCATCGAGGGAAGCGATGGACCGCCGGAGGTCGATTCTCCTCACCCGAACCCGATTCCAACCGTTGGAGTGATACGTCGATGAAGCCGAGCTACATACTTGCCGCTGCAGCCGCCCTCGCGAGCAGCGGCTGCAACGCGGAAAGAGGCAATGACGCGGCCGTTTCCGAAGCGACTGCTACCGAAGCCGTAAAGCCGCCGGCGAGCGGCGACTGGACCGAAGTCGTCACCGGCACCAGCGCCGGCGGCTTCAGGATGGGCAATCCCGATGCCAAGGTGAAGCTGGTCGAATTCGGCTCGATGACGTGCCCGCATTGCGCGGCGTTCGACAAGAATGCCGTCGAACCGCTCACTTCCAAATATGTGAAGACCGGGCAAGTGAGCTACGAGTTCCGCAACTACGTCCGCGACCCGTTCGACATCAGCGCTTCGCTGATCGCCCGTTGCAACGGCTCGAAGAGCTTCTTCGCTCTGACCCACGCACTTTTCAACGACCAGCAGGCTTGGATCGCCAAGGTCCAGCAGGCTCCGCCGGCGCAACTTGAAGCGGTCCAGAACATGGGTCCGGACAGCCAGTTCCTGGCGATCGCGAAACTCGCCGACCTGCAGAAGTGGGCGTCGATGCGCGGCGTTCCGACTGCCAAGAGCACACAGTGCCTGACCGACCAGGCATCGATCAACAAGCTGGTCGAAATGAACAGCGACGCGACGAGCGCCTATCCGAACTTCGCTGGCACGCCGACCTTCGTGATCAACGGCAAGATGGTCGAGCTCGGCCAGGTGACGGAAGCGCAGGTCTGGCCAACGCTCGAGGCGAAGATCCGCGCCGCTTTGGGTAGCTAGATTCGGAGAGGGGGAGGCGCAGCTTGCGTATCCGTCGCCTTAAGCTGAGCGGGTTCAAGAGTTTCGTCGAAGCGACGGAGCTGAGGATCGAGCCGGGCCTCACCGGAGTCGTCGGGCCGAACGGCTGCGGCAAGTCGAACCTTCTTGAAGCGATCCGCTGGGTAATGGGTGAAGGGAGCGCCAAGTCGCTCCGCGGCGACGGCATGGAAGACGTGATCTTCGCTGGGACCGCCACCCGCCCCGCGCGCGACTTCGCCGAAGTTTCGATCTTGCTCGATCGCGAGACGGATGCGGAGGGCGGGGCAGGGGACGGCGAGGTCACCCGCCGGATCGAGCGCGGTTCCGGCTCCGCCTATCGGATCGACGGCCGCGACGTCCGCGCCAAGGACGTGGCCTTGCTGTTCGCCGACGCCGCCACCGGCGCCCACTCGCCCGCTCTCGTCAGCCAGGGGAAGATCGCGTCGATCATCGCGTCGAAGCCAACCGAGCGGCGGCTTCTGCTCGAGGAGGCGGCGGGCATTTCCGGGCTTCACGCACGGCGCAAGGATGCCGAGCAGAAGCTTCGCGCCGCGGAAGCGAACCTGGCCCGCCTCTCAGAGCTTCTGTCCGACCAGGAGCAAAGAGCGGCGGCGCTGAGGCGGCAGGCGCGCGCCGCCGAGCGCTATCGCCAGATCACCGACAAGATCCGGGCGGTCGAAGCGCGGCTTGTCCACGCGCGCTGGGCCGAGGCCGATGCCGCTGCCGAGGAGGCCCGCCGCGATGCCGCTGCAAGCGAGCAGGAGGTGGAGCGGCTCCGCGAGCAGGTCGAAGCGTTGCGCGGCGACCAGGAGCAAGCGGAATCGCTGCTTGGCGAATGTCGCCGGGCCGCTGCCGACGCGCGCGCGCGGGGAAGCGAGATTGCCCACCAGCTCGCGACTGCGCGGGCTCGCCGTGACACGGTGACCCGCCGAATGGCAGAACTCGAGCGGCTCGAGTCGGCGAGCGCTGCCGATATTCGCCGCGAAGAAGCGCTGAAGGACGATGCCGGCAGGACCATCGCGCAGCTGGAGGAAGAACGCTCCGCGATCGAGGCCGGGCTTGCGGACGGCGAGCGAGAAGCGGCTCGGATCGCTTCGGAGCTGACGGAGCTCGAAGCGAAATCGCGGGATTCGGAAGCGGCGCTGGCCGACCTGCTAGCGCGGCAGGCCGCGATGCGCGCGGAACGCCGGGTCGCCGAAGCAGCACTCGAATCCGCCCGCTCCCACCAGTCGCGCGTGCAGGGTGAGCGCGACAAGCTGGAGCAGCAGTTGCAGGCGCTCGGCGACGGTTCTGAAAGCGAGCGGGCGCGCGACGAGGCGATCGCCAACGCCAGGGCCGCCGAGCAAGCTCGAGCCGACGCAGAGGAGCGTCTGGCGCGAGCGGAGGATGCCCGCTCGGCGGCGGCGGATGCGCGCGACGAGGCTGAAACCGCGCTCGCAAAGGCGCGAGCGGACCTATCGGCGGCTCGGGCGGAACATGATGCGCTGTCGAGGGCGCTCGAGCAGGGCGGCGGGTCCGCGATCGGCAAGCTTTCTGCCCAAGCCGGCTACGAGAAGGCCCTAGCGGCAGCCCTGGGCGACGATTGCGATGCGGAGGTCGGATCGCACGGAGCGCGGCGCTGGCAGGGGAGCGAGCCACTGCCGGGCGATCCTTCACTGGCACCCGGGCTCGAATGCCTCGCCGATCGTGTGAACGCACCGGATGAACTGGTTCGACGCCTTCGCCAGGTCGGCGTCGCCGACAGCGACACTGGACAACAGCTCGATGTCGGGCAACGCCTCGTCACTCGTGACGGCCGGATGCGGCGCTGGGACGGCTTCGTCGCCGAGGGCGCAGGTGCTGCTGCTGCCGAGCGGCTGATCCGAAGCAACCGTTATGCCGAGCTGGCGCGTTACCTGCCGGAGCTCGAGGCTGAAGTTGGGGAGCGCGAGTCCAAGCGCAAGGACGCACTCGAGGCGCTCGACCGGCTCCGGCAAGACGCTGAGAGCGCGCGCTCGGAGGCGCTCAAAGCCGAACGTGCCATCCGCGAAGCCGAACGGGCGAGCGATATCGCCGAAGCGGCCATCGAGCGGGCCCAGGCGCAGCGAAGCGCGCTCGAGCAGCGGCTCGCCGATCTCCAGCCGCTCACCAAGGCGGCTTCCGAGGCGGTTACGGCTGCGGAAACCGCGCTCGGAACGCTTGCCGATCCGGCGGAACTCGAAGCCGAGACAGATTCCGCCCGTGCCCGGGCAGCAGAGGCAGGGACGGCCGTCGCCGACAAGAGGGCCGAGGCGGCAACCCGCGCACGCGAAGCCTCGGCCGCACGCGAGCGCCATTCCGCCGCCGGACGCGAGCAGGCCGAATGGCGCCGCCGCCAAGGCGATGCCGAAGCGCGGCTGTCGCAGGCGCGCGAACGCCTGGCCCAGCAGGAGCGGGAGCGCGAGGAGCTCCAGCGGGAGCCGCAGGCGCTCGACGAGCAGGTCGGGGCGCTCGAGCAAGAGAGCGCAGGCAGCGAGGCTGTGGTTTCGAAGGCCGTTGCCTCGGAGCGGGAGGCGGAAGCAGCGCTCGCGCAAGCGGCATCTGCCGTCACCACCGCCTCCGAAGCCTCGGCGTCGGCCCGCGAGCGCCGGGCAGCGGCCCAGGCGCGGTCGGAAGCGCAGGAATCGCGCCGCTCCGAATATGCGCGGATCTGCCTCGAAAAGTTCGAATGCATCCCCCAGCGGCTGCCGGAGAAGATGGGCTTCGACGCGGCCGATGTTCCCGATGCCGAAGCAGAGTCGGCAACACTGGAAAAGCTGACCGCCGACCGCGACCGGATCGGCCCCGTCAACCTCGTGGCCGAACAGGAGCTTGCGGAAATCGAGGACGAACGGTCGCGAGGGGCCGCCGAGGCCGAGGAGTTGACCCAGGCCATCCACCGCCTGCGCGGCTCGATCGGCAACCTCAACCGCGAGGGCAGGGTTCGGCTGCTCGAGGCGTTCGAGCGGGTCAATGACCATTTCCGAAGCCTGTTCATGACCCTGTTCGACGGCGGCCAGGCGCATCTGGAGCTGATCGAAAGCGACGATCCGCTGGAGGCCGGCCTCGAGATCATGGCCCAGCCTCCGGGCAAGCGGCTTCAGTCGCTGACCCTGCTCTCGGGCGGCGAGCAGGCTCTGACGGCGATTGCGCTTATCTTCGCCCTGTTCCTGACCAACCCGGCGCCGATCTGCGTTCTCGACGAGGTCGATGCGCCACTCGACGATGCCAATGTCGAGCGCTTCTGCGACCTTCTCGACCGGATGACCCGCGAGACCGACACCCGCTACCTGATCGTGACCCACAATGCAGTGACGATGAGCCGGATGCACCGGCTGTATGGAGTGACGATGATCGAGAAGGGTGTCAGCCGGCTGGTTTCAGTCGACTTGGGAGGCGCGGAAACGCTACTCGCCGCCGAGTGAGCGACGCCTTCATTCCGCCCTGTCCGCCGCGCGGCCCCGGACCCGTTGCGCCGTGGCGCGGATTTTTCGGCGAGCGCGCGAGGACCGCGGTTTACGGCTGGTCGGAGCAGGCGTTCAGAACCTGGCACATCAGCCGAACCGTGTTCGGACACAGAATCCACATCCCCCTGCACCCGGACGCGGTGCAGCGTGTGCTTCTCGACAATTCGGCCAATTACGAAAAGCCGAAGCTGGTCAAGCGGGTGTTGATGCCGACGATCGGAAGCGGCCTGTTGAGCTCCGACGGCGACCTGTGGCGCAAGCAGCGCAAGATCGTCGCCGCAAGCTTTACTCCGCCAGCGGTGGACGCTCTGGTTCCGGTGTTCGGCGAAGTCGCGGCGGAGGCGGCCGGGCCCTGGCCCGGCGGCTTCCTCGACATGGCGGCCGAGGCGACAAAGGCGACAATGCAGGTCATCTCGCGGGCGCTGTTCAGCGGCGATCCGCGGATCACCAGCCGCGAGGCCTCCGCACACATCACCGCCGCCCTGGAGGCGGTCACCGACGCGCGGATGCAAGTGCTCCTGGGGCTGCCGCTGATCCCGATCTCGCCCCGCGGCATCCGCGGGCGCTCCGGCCAACGATATCTCCGGAAGACGCTCGGGAACGTCGTTCGGGAACGGCTTCGCGAGGGCGCCCCCGACGACTTCACCGGACAAGTGGCGCGGGCGCTGATCGAGCAATTCCCGCGCGAGCAAGCGATCGCGCTAGCCGTCGACAATGCGATCACATTTTATCTCGCGGGCCACGAGACAACGTCGAACGCGATCAGCTGGACCCTGTTCGTCCTCAGCCGCTTGCCGGAGCTTCAGGACGAGGCGGCGGAGGAGGGCCGTGCAGCCTTGCAGGCGGGCGTCGATTCCAAGCTGCCGGACCGGCTTCCGCTGCTTCGCTCGATCGTCGAGGAAACCATGCGGCTGTACCCACCGGCGCCGCGGATGGACCGCGAGGCCGTGGAGCCGGACCGCCTTGGCGACCATGCAATCAGCGCCGGCGACATCGTATCCGTCTGGCCGTGGCTCCTTCACCGCCACGAACGCCTGTGGGAGGAGCCGGACCGCTTCGATCACCTGCGCTTCCTCGGTGAGGAGCGCAAGACGCGGCACCGTTTCCAGTACATCCCATTCGGCGGCGGTCCACGCACCTGCGTCGGAGGCCGTTTCGCGATGGCTGAAGCGCTGACGATCCTGGCGCACTGGCTGAGCGACTGGCGATTCGCGCCGACGGGTCAGCAGGTGCAGGTTTCGGGAATGGTCACTCTCCGCCCGAAAGGCGGCCTGCTGCTAAACGCGTCCCGTCGCTAGCCTTTCTGGCGTACAGTTTTCGCTATTGCGAATAACTATCATTAACGATAGTGCGCATCCCGAACTGGGGGTGCTGAATGAAAATGCAGGCCACATCTTTTGTAGCCGTCCTGCTGGCGTCCGCCTCGCCGGCGATTGCGGCGTCGGACGATCCCGCCGCCGCGCCCGACGCGATCGCGGCGGCGGACAATCCGCAGACCGTCATCGTCGAGGGCAAGCGCGACCAATATGGCGTTCGCTCCACGAGCACGGCGACGAAGACCGAAACGGACGTCAAGCACATCCCGCAGTCACTCACGGTCATTTCCGAACAGCAGATCGAGGACCAGCAGCTCCGGTCAGTTTCGGACCTGCTCTATTTCGTCCCCGGCGCCACTCCGGGCACCGGCGAAAGCAACCGCGACCAGTTCACGCTTCGCGGCAACAGTACGACCGCAGACCTGTTCGTCGACAGCATCCGCGACGACGTCCAATATTTCCGCGACTTCTACAACGTGGAGCGGGTGGAGGTCCTTCGCGGGGCCAACGCGATGATCTTCGGCCGCGGCGGCGGAGGCGGAATCATCAATCGCGTGACCAAGCGCTCGACCTTCGCCCCGTTCCGCGACTTTGCCGTTTCGGGCGACAGCGAGGGCGGCGTTCGCCTGACCGGGGATTTCGACCAGCCGCTGGGCGCGTCCGCTGGGCTTCGAGTCAATGGCGTCTATGAAAATGGCGACAGCTTCCGCCGCCACGTCGATATCGAGCGTTACGGGATCAACCCGACGGTGGGGGCACTGATCGGACCGCGCACCCGGTTCGACCTGTCCTATGAGCATTTCCACGACCGCCGAACCGCCGACCGCGGAGTGCCGTCCGACGGGAGCCGGCCGCTCGAGGGCTTCGACAAGACGTTTTTTGGCGATCCGGACCTCAGCTTCGCGCGCGCCAATGTCGATGTCGCGACGCTCGCCGTGCAGCACGAGATTTCGGAGGGGCTGACGCTTCGCAACCGCACGTTGCTCGGCGACTACGACAAATTCTACCAGAACGTGTACCCGTCGAACCTGGACGAGGCGACCCGCGAAGTGATCCTCGGCGCCTACAACAGCCGAAACGACCGCCGGAACCTGTTCAGCCAGACCGATCTCATCTGGAACGGCAGGCTCGGCGGAGTCGACCAGACCTTGCTGTTCGGTTTCGAGCTGGGACGGCAGAAATCACGCAACCTGCGGCTGTCGGGCACTTTCGCCGGCGGCAACCGAATTCCGCTGAGCGATCCGACGATCGACGCAGACGTCACATTCGCGCCTTCGCCGAGCGACGCGGACAACCGCACCCGCGCGACCGTCGCTGCTGTCTATGTCCAGGAGCAGCTCCGGCCCGCTGAATGGCTGGAAATCGTCGCCGGGCTGCGTTTCGATAGCTTCAAGCTGAAGGTCGACGATCTGCGGGCAGGCGATGGCGAGTTCGAACGAACCGACGAGCTGTGGTCGCCGCGGCTTGGCCTGATCCTAAAGCCAAAGCGCAACCTGTCGCTCTACGCCAGCTATTCGCGGTCCTACCTGCCGCAATCGGGTGACCAGTTCAGTGGTCTCACCATCGACACTGAAGCGATGAAGCCCGAGCGATTCGACAATTACGAAGTCGGCGCGAAATGGGAGCCGGTTCCCGGGCTGCTCGCCACCGCGGCGCTGTACCAGCTAGACCGGTCGAACACCCGCGCTCCGAACCCTGACGGCAGCGGGACGGTCGTCCTTACCGGCGAGCAGCGCACCCGCGGACTCGAGCTCGGCCTCGAGCGAAGCATCACCCACCGCTGGCAGGTGTCCGCCGGCTATGCGTTGCAGAAAGCCGAGATCACCTCCTCGACCCAGTCCTGCCCGGACGGCGACTGCGAGGTCCCGCTGGTGCCGAGACACAGCTTCTCGATGTGGAACCGCCACGACGTGACTCGGAACCTGGGAGTCGGCCTTGGAATGATTGCCCGAACGAAGTCGTTCGCTTCGATAAGCAATGACGTCGTGCTTCCGGGATATGTCCGAGTCGACGCGGCGGCCTTCTATCGGATCACCCGCGCGATCCAGCTGCAGGTGAATGTCGAGAACCTGTTCGGCGCCGATTATTTCCCGACCGCGCACAACGACAACAATATCGCTCCGGGAGCACCAAGGACCGTCAAGGCGGCGCTTCGCGTCGGCTTCTAGCCAGCAAGCTTCTCGGCACGCTTCCAAACGCGTTTCATCTCCGCGACGAACCGCTCGCGTTCAGCGCGGCGGCGGTCGCGGTCGGGCATCCGCAACATCGCGCTCGGATGCATGGTCACCCAGCATTCCGACCCGTCGGCAAGCTCGATCGGCTTCCCGCGCACCGCCTTGATGGTGACAAGCTTGCCGACCAGTGAGCGCGCCGCCGTCGCTCCAAGTGCGACGGTCACAGGGGCGCGGATCAGCTCGCGCTCCTGCTTGAGCCAGAAACGGCAGGCCTGGATTTCGCCGGCATCGGGCTTGGAGTGAATTC
>DATAKH010000054.1:0-8226 GCA_036261735.1 Sphingomicrobium sp. | reverse complement strand
CAGCCACCCCGCCACTTCCGATGCCGCCGATCCCCATGAACGCGTCGTGGCTCCTCGCCGAACCCGAGCCGATGTTGGTGAGCACAGGCGATGCGCAAGTCGACGAATATCGCCGCAAGCTGATTGAGGAAGGCGATCCGGTTTGGCGACCGATCTTCCGACGTCTCCTTGCCGATGTCCGTGCCGATCCATCGATCATCCAGCGCTACGACGCGATGCGCGCGATCGACACGCCGACCGAATATCTTCGCTTCTACCTCACGCCGCAGCGGATTGCCGACGGGCGCGCTCTCTACGACTCGCTCGAGGGTGCCGATCTTCCCGAGGACGGCACTCCGCTCGAGCTCAAGCTCGCCCTGTGGGGAATGCTGTCCAATTACAGCAAGCGGCCTGATTTCGACCTGCTTTCGGCGATGGTGACCCTCGCAGCCCATGGCAAGCTTCACCAGATGACGGCCTTCCCGATTCACGATGCGGCAATGCTCATCGTCGACCGAACCGTCGATCGCGCCAGGCTTCGCGGCTACGACAGCGGCCGGATGGGCGACGTCCAGATGACGCCCGACTTCTACTCGCGGTTGCGGCGCGACGGCGACGGCGACGGCTTCGCCGACATCTGGGACAACCGAGCCGACATCTTCGCCAACCTGTGGATCGACATGACCGGCACCGACGGGCCGCTGATCATCCCGGTCAAGCCGCACGATTTCGACTCCGCCGATCCCGGGCAGTCGCGGTTGATCCAGGAGATGACGACCCAGTCGGTGATGGCGACCTATTTCGAGCGCTGGGACGGGAAGCCGTGGACCCGCACGACGGGCGGATGGTCGGGCCGCTACGTCGAGCCGTTCGGCAAGCAAGGCCCCGCCTTCCTGCTGCCGATGGCGGCGACCCCGCTCAACTTCCGCGACCCGTACATGGAGGGCTATTCGGAGCGCGGCGACGGCTTTGCGATCGCCGCCGCACTGCTCGCCGAGGCGATCGCCGGCCGCCCGACTCCCGACATGGACCTGATGACCCGTTGACCCCTTGGCGGCGCGCCCGGTCCGCCCTAGCCTAGGGCATGATCGCCCGCCTCTCCGGAATCCTTGCCGAAACCAGCGCCGACACCGCCGTGATCGACGTTGGCGGGGTCGGTTACCAGGTCCACGCGTCGGGCCGAACGCTCGATGCGCTCGGGCCGATCGGCGGAGAGGTGCTGATCCTGACCGAGCTCCAGGTCCGCGAGGACGCCTGGACCCTGTTCGGCTTCGGCTCCGTCGCTGAGCGCGATTCCTTCCGCGCCCTCACCTCGATCCAGGGGGTCGGCGGCCGCCTTGCGCTGGCGATCCTGTCGGCGCTCTCGCCCGACGAGCTCGCCCGGGCGGTGGCGCAGGAGGACAAGGCGATGATCGGCCGCGCCAACGGGGTCGGCCCCAAGCTTGCCGCCCGGATCGCCAACGAGCTCAAGGGCAAGCTCGGAGTCACCGGCCTCGGCGGAGCCGCTCCCGCGCCACGCGCCGGAGCCGCCGCCGACGCCCTCTCCGCCCTCGCCAACCTCGGCTTCAAGCCCGCCGACGCCAGCGCCGCCGTCAACGCCGCCCAGGACGAGCTTGGTGATGACGCGAGCCTGGACGCGCTGGTGCGCCTCGCCTTGCGCAAAGCCGCGAAGTAGGTTCGGCACATGGCAACCGACCCCGCCCGAATCACGACGCCCGAGCGAACCGCCGAGGACACAGACTTCGCGCTTCGCCCGAAAAGCCTCGACGAGTTCATCGGCCAGAAGGCGGCGCGGGAAAACCTTCGAGTGTTCGTCCACGCTGCCAAAGGGCGCGGCGAAGCGCTCGACCATGTCCTGCTCCACGGCCCGCCGGGGCTCGGCAAGACCACGCTGGCCGGAATCCTCGCCCGTGAGATGGGCGTCGGCTTCCGCGCCACGTCCGGGCCGGTAATCGCCAAGTCGGGTGATCTCGCCGCGCTCCTGACCAACCTCGAGGATGGCGACGTCCTCTTCATAGACGAGATCCACCGGCTCAATCCCGCGGTCGAGGAAGTGCTCTATCCGGCCATGGAAGACCGGGCGCTCGACCTGATGATCGGCGAGGGACCGTCCGCTCGCTCGGTGCGGATCGACCTTCCGCGCTTCACCCTGATCGGGGCGACGACTCGGCAGGGGCTGCTGACGACGCCGCTTCGCGACCGCTTCGGAATCCCGGTGCGCCTCAATTTCTATTCGGTCGAGGAGCTGGAGCAGGTCGTCCGCCGAGCGGCGAAGCTGCTCGACGCCCCGGTCACCGACGACGGCGCCCACGAAATCGCCAAGCGTTCGCGCGGGACTCCTCGGATCGCCGGCCGTCTCCTCCGCCGGGTCCGCGACTTCGCCCATGCCTCGGGCGCGAAGGACATTGACGCAAAGACGGCCGACGCCGCTCTCGACCGGCTCGAGATCGACGCGCTCGGTCTCGACGCGATGGACCGGCGCTATCTGACGATGATCGCCGACCTCTACGGCGGCGGTCCGGTCGGGATCGAGACTCTCGCCGCCGGCCTGTCAGAGCCGCGCGACACGATCGAGGACGTGATCGAGCCCTTCCTCATTCAGCTCGGCCTCATCGCCCGAACCGCAAGGGGGCGCTGTCTCAACGGCCGCGGCTGGACCCATCTCGGGCTCAACCCGCCGCCGACGAGCCAGTCGGGCCTGTTCGACGTGGAGAGCGAACCGAAGTGATTCCGCAGTTCTTTTCCGCACTCGCCGCGCTTCTCGACCCGGCGCCCGCAAAGGCGTCTCCGCCTCCGCCCGCAATCGACTACAGCATGCACCGCAGCTGGCTGTGCCTGCCGACCCGCAAGACCATCTGCTCCACCCCGCTCGCGACGACCGCGCTCAACGCGAACGGCTATGGCTCGACCGGGCTAAGCACGGTCGCAAAGGACCCGCCGATCGACTGTTTCTACGTCTACCCGACGGTGTCGCGCGACCAGGGCATGAACAGCGACATGAATGCGGGACCGGAAGAGGAGTTGATGGCCGCGGCCCAGGCCGCTCGCTTCTCTTCGGTGTGCCGGGTGTTCGCTCCTGTCTACCGGCAGATGACCGTCGCTTCGATCGCCGCGGCGATGGCGGGCGGCGACGTCACCAAGGCCGCGATGCTCGCTTATTCCGATGTCTCTAATGCCTGGCGCAACTATATCGCGACCCGCAACAACGGACGCCCGTTCGTCCTGATCGGCCACAGCCAGGGCTCGCTGATGCTGCAGGAGCTGATCAAGCGCGAGATCGAGGGCAAGCCGGTCGCGAAGCGGATGATCCGAGCGATCATCCCCGGCTTCAATGTCCTGGTGCCCGAAGGGAAACGGGTCGGCGGCACGTTCAAGTCGACTCCGCTTTGCGCGTCGCAGGGCGAGACCGGCTGCGTGATGGCCTGGGTCAGCTACCGCGAGAACAGAGCGCCGCCGGAAGGGGCGATGTTCGGCTTCGCGCCGGCGCCGGGAATGACGGTCGCCTGCACCAATCCCGCCAATCCCGGTTCGACCGGCTGGGAAGCGCTGGACAGCTATTGGTATACCCGGTCGAGCTATCCCGTCGCGGGCGGGCCGATCGGCTGGTCGACCGAAGGCGCTCCGGCAACGCCCTACGTCCGCACCGACGGGCTGGTGTCGGCGAAGTGCGTCAACGACGGCCGCCGCGGTTACCTGGCGCTTCGAACCAATCACAAGACCGGCGACAAGCGAACGGATCGAATCGGCGGCGAAGTGGGGATCGGCGGCCTGTTCCTCCCCGGCTGGGGAATGCACCTCGCCGACATGCCGATCGCCCAGGGCGACCTGATCCGCCAGATCGGCGAGCTCAGCGCTCGATCCAGAACAGCTCCTCGACCGGCACGTTGAGCGCTTCCGCCAGCTTCAGTGCCAGCAGCGCGGACGGCGTGAAGACCAGATTTTCGACCGTGTTCACCGTCTTGCGCGTCACTCCGACCCGCTCGGCAAGTTCGGCTTGGGTAAGGCCGGCTTCGGTCCGCAATTCCTTCAGGCGGTTGTACAATCTTTCAGGCATCGCGCATCGCGCGCCGTTCGAGCAGGCCGAAACGAAGCAAGGCCATGCCAATTCCGACGGTGAGGATCAGGTGGATCGCCTCGCGCTCTCCGAATGGTTCGAAAAGCGTCACGACGTAGAGAGCGATGCAGGCGACCATCGCCGCCAGGAAACCGTAGCGGAAGGCATCGTCCCGGTGGACCCGTGTCGCCTCGTCGTTGGCGAGCTGCCGGACGGAACGCGGATAAATCCAGCCTCCGCCGGTCGTCAGGGCGAGGAGCATCACCACGGACAGGATGAGCCAGGCACCGATGTGGACGTGATCGACCATTCGGTCCCGCGCCGGGCTGGAGAAAAAGACGAGCTGCTGGCTTATGAAGAGGACGCCGAGGACGGGCAGGGCCCGCGCCCGCTTGCGGCTCAGTTCCTCGGCCCTGGCCGCATCGGATTTGCTGTTCATTTCGTGAGTCCTTTGTAACGTGTGGGTTACATGTAACCTTTGCGTTACACGGCTGTCAAGCGGATGTTTGACCTGCCGAGTCGCGTCGCTAGAGCCCGGGCCATGAACCGCGATCTCGACCAGCCCTACCGCGGCGGCTTTGTCGGCCGCGAGCATCATTTCGCGTTGACTGTCTATTTCGAGGACACCGACACCGCCGGAATCGTCTATTACGCCAATTATCTGAAGTTCATGGAGCGGGCGCGGTCGGACATGATCCGCGCCTCGGGAGTCGACTTGGTTGCTGAGCTGCGCGAATCGGGGCGGACTTATGCGGTCGCCGATGTCGCCATCAAATACCGCAAGCCGGCCTATCTGGGCGATGACCTGGTCGTGATCAGCACTGTCGAGGCGGTCCGCGCAGTCTCGGTGCTGATTCAGCAGAGAGTCATGCGCGGGGCGGAATTACTGAGCGACGCGAACGTGACCGCCGCCTTCCTTACCGCGGACCAGCGGCCGCAGCGCCAGCCGCGTCAGTGGGTCGAGCGGTTCCAGGCAATCGCAACCGGAGAAAGATGATTCCGACTGCTTTGTTGAAACGGCTGCTCCTTCTCTTGCTACCGCTGCTCGGTCTTGGCACCGCCCCGGCACTGGCTCAGGAGCGCTCGCCGACCGCTTCGGTGATCGCCGTTCCCCCATTCGCGATCACGAAGAATGTCGACACCGATGCGGGCAACACCTGGTCGATCGCCAACCAGATCGCCGACCTGATCTCCGCCGATCTCAACACCACCTCGAGCTTCATCGTCGCCAACGTCAAGGACATCCGCATACCCTCCTATCCGGAGGTCACCGCGCCATCTTACCCGACGTGGCGGGCGGCGCGGGTGAAGCTGCTCCTGTCCGGCTTCGTCAGCGCCAGGAACGACGGGCGGCTGACGATCGGCTGCTACCTCTATGACGTTCAGTCGGGACGCGAGGTGGCTCGGCAAGGCTTTGCGGTCACTCCGGGCGAATGGCGCCGGGCGGCCCACCGCTGCGCCGACGCCGCTTATGTCGAAGCAACCGGCAATTCGCCGCGCTTCGACAGTCGGATCGCCTATGTTGCCGAGAGCGGAAGCCCCGACTCGCCGGTCAAGCGGCTCGCGGTCATGGACTTCGACGGAG
This sequence comes from Sphingomicrobium sp., assembly GCA_036261735.1. Taxonomy (GTDB): domain Bacteria; phylum Pseudomonadota; class Alphaproteobacteria; order Sphingomonadales; family Sphingomonadaceae; genus Sphingomicrobium. The sequence continues at coordinate 2,608 of DATAKH010000054.1, read as the reverse complement.
CCAGCCACAGCTATGTCACCGAAGGCGACGCGACGGTGATGAGTCCCAGCTGGTCGCCGACCGGCAACAGGGTCGCCTATTCCAGCTTTCGCGACGGGCGCCTCCATGTCCGGATCGTCGACCTGGCGACCAGGCAGGACCGGCCGCTCCTTCCAGTCAACGAACCAAGTTTCGGTCCGGCCTTTTCGCCCGACGGGCGGGCAATCGCCCTGTCGATGTCGGCGGAGGGGAACACCGATATTTTCACCGTCGACTCCTCTGGCGGCTATCCGCGCCGGCTGACCACGTCGCAGGCGATCGATACCAGCCCCAGCTATTCGCCGGACGGCAACCGGATCGCCTTCGTCAGCGACCGCTCGGGAAGCCCGCAAATCTACGTGATGGACTTCGACGGCTCCAACCAACGGCGGATCAGCTTCGCGCCGGGCGCCTATGGGTCGCCGACATGGAGCCCGGATGGCGAGCGGATCGCCTTCACCCGGACCGAAGGCCCGACGTCGCGGATCGGGACAATTGCCGCCGGCGGATCGGGCGAGCGTATCGTCACCAGCGGCCCCCGCGACGAGGAGCCGGAGTGGAGTCCCGACGGAAGCAAAATCGTGTTCCAGCAATACGACGCCGCAACCCGGCGGACATTGCTCGCGACCGTGCCCGCGGATGGTGGGGAAGTGCGCGCCATTCCCACCCCGCAAGGCGGATCCGACCCTGCCTGGGCTGGGCGGAAGGAGTAGCGCAATGAACCGCAAGATCCTCTTCGCCGCCGCTATCCTGGCAGCCGCGACCGCAACCGCCGCCGCCGCGCAGGTCAGGCTGCCGGTGATCTTCCCGCTCGGCCGCGACGGCGCCCAGCCGGCCCCGCCGTCAGGAATTCCCGGAGCACCGATGTCAACGGGCGCCATGCAGGCCGATCTCGTCGTCAAGGCGGGAAGCGACACGGTCTACTTCCCGCCGGACGGGTCCGGGCTCAACCCCAATTCGATTGCCACCCTGACGGCGCAGGCGCGGTGGCTGATCGCCAATCCATTCGCTTATGTCCGGCTGGAAGGCCACGGCGGTCCGCTGGACAGCCGCGACTATGCGCTCGCGATCGGCGACAAGCGCGCCAGCGCGGTCCGCGATTTCCTCGTCATGCAGGGAGTCGCCCCGCAGCGGATTTCGGTGATGAGCTGGGGCAAGGAGCGCCCCGGCTCCGTCAGGGTCGGGCCCACCGTCGTCGCCGCCGGCGCGAGGGTCGTGACCGTCGTCGTCCAATAAGGAATTACGCGGCGTAGCGCTGCTGTGTCGTCCCCAGCCACGCCCGTGCCTGGCGCTGGGCTTCGGCGATTTCACGGGCCGTCATTTCGACCGCGATCTCCGCCCTGCACTCCTGGCCGCGGGTCGATCCCGACAGCGCCGCGAGGTTGAACCATTTGTGCGCTTCGACGAGGTCGACGGCGAGACCGCCGCGGCCGGTCGAATAGGTGATCCCAAGCTCGAACAGCGCATCGACGTCACCTCGCTCGGCGTCGGCGATGCGGCTCCGGACCAGGAACTCCTGCGCTTTTTCACTGATTGCCATGACGGCCAAACTCCCCCTGTTTTCCCGTTAAGGGGAGTTTCGGCGCGCATTCCCGAAGAAATGGTTAACGCGGTTAACCCTGTTTTCGCGCTGCAAGCGGCAAATTGTCGATCAGGCGAGTCTTGCCGATGGTAGCCGCGGCGATCAGCCGGGTGCCCTCGCCGCCTTCGCTGATCGGCTCGAGAGTCGCCTCGTCGACCAACGCGACATAATCGACGACCCCGAAGCCTGCATCGTAAAGCGCATGGCTGGCGTGCTCCAGCGCCTCCGCGACCCGGACGCCATTGGCGATTTCAGCGGCAGCGCGCTGGAGCGCGCGCGGAAGCCGGGCCGCCCGCGCCCGCTCGTCCTCCGACAGGTAGGCGTTGCGCGACGACAGCGCGAGGCCGTCATCGTCCCGTACCGTTGGCACTCCGACGATCTCGACTCCGAGGTTGAGGTCGATCGCGAGCCGCCGGAGGATCGCCAGCTGCTGAAAATCCTTCTCCCCGAACAGCGCGACTTCCGGCCGGACGGCATTGATCAGCTTGGTGACCACGGTGGCGACGCCGTCGAAATGGCCGGGCCGCGCTTCGCCTTCCCAGCGCTTGCTAAGCCCCGGCACGGACACCTTGGTCGAAAAGCCGGCCGGGTAGAGCTGCTCGGGCGTGGGCAGCCACAGAAGGTCGCAGCCGGCGTGGTCCAGCGCCTTGGAATCCTCCTTCTCGCGCCTCGGGTAGCGATCGAGGTCCTCGCCTTCGCCGAATTGCAGCGGGTTGACGAAGATGGTCGCGACGACCCGGTCGGCCCGGCGCTTCGCTTCGTCGACCAGGGCGATATGGCCGGCATGGAGCGCCCCCATGGTCGGAACCAGCGCGACTCGCTTGCCTCCCGCGCGAAGGGCGACGAGCGCGCTTCCCAGCTGGCCGATGTCACGGACTGTTTGCACCGCGGATTCGCCTCCGGTAAGCTGCGGGTCGGGCCGCGCTTCTCGACGCGCGGGGGGTCAAGTTCAAGGGGGGCCGGAATGGTCCAGCCGCATTTCATCGTATTCGCCAACGAAAAGGGCGG
>DATAKH010000010.1:0-16937 GCA_036261735.1 Sphingomicrobium sp. | reverse complement strand
CCGCGCCCCACCATGAATGGGTGGGAAATCGGCGAACGACCACGAGAGTTCCGGACCAGAGCGCGATTTGAACGGCCGCTCGGGACTGGCAGAAGTTCGATCACTATAAGTAGGTTTACTGGGTGGAAATGGCCGCTGCGCGACGGTAAAGGCTCCCGAACACGCGGCGGGACGGTAAGCGTTGGATTACGACAGCATCTTCAAGTCAGCGATCGAACGGCTCCACGGCGAGGGCCGCTACCGGGTGTTCATCGACATCCTCCGCACCAAAGGCTCCTACCCCAACGCCCACTGCTTCGGCGGCAACGGGCCCAAGCCGGTCATCGTCTGGTGCTCGAACGACTATCTCGGGATGGGCCAGCACCCGGCCGTGATCGAGGCGATGGAAACGGCTCTCCATCAGGTCGGAGCGGGCTCCGGCGGCACCCGCAACATCAGCGGCAACACGCATTACCATATGGAACTGGAGGCCGAGCTCGCGTCGCTTCACGGCAAGGAGGGGGCGCTATTGTTCACCTCCGGCTACGTGTCCAACGAGGCGGCGCTTTCGACTATCGGCAAGCTGCTCCCCGGCTGCGTGATCTTCTCCGACGAGCTCAACCACGCCTCGATGATCGCGGGGATCAAGAACTCGGGCTGCGAGAAGCGCGTGTTCCGGCACAACGACCTGGAACATCTCGAGCAGCTGCTTTCCGAATGCGAGGACGGGACTCCCAAGCTGATCGCGTTCGAAAGCGTCTATTCGATGGATGGGGACATCGCGCCGATTGCCGCGATCTGCGACCTCGCCGACAAATATGGCGCACTGACCTATCTCGACGAAGTGCACGCGGTCGGCATGTACGGCGACTGCGGCGGCGGAATTTCCGAGCGTGACGGGCTCGCTCACCGGCTGACGATTATCGAAGGCACGCTGGGCAAGGCGTTCGGAGTCATGGGCGGCTATATCGCGGCGAGCCGAACGATCATCGACTGCATCCGAAGCTATGCTCCGGGCTTCATCTTCACGACCTCGCTGTCGCCGGTTCTGGTAGCCGGTGCGCTCGCCAGCGTCCGCCACCTGAAGACGTCGCCTACGGAACGTGAAGCGCAGCAGGCGGCGGCGGCGACTCTGAAGAAGAAGTTTGCATCGGCCGGCCTTCCGGTGATGCCGAGCGTGACCCACATCGTCCCGGTTCTGGTCGGCTGCCCGATCAAGGCGAAGCGGATAAGCGACGTTCTGCTCGCCGAATACGGCCTCTACGTTCAGCCGATCAATTTCCCGACCGTCCCGCGCGGAACCGAGCGGCTCCGCTTCACCCCCGGCCCCTGCCACACGACCGAGATGATGGACGAGCTGACGAGCGCGCTCATCGAGATATGGGGCCGGCTCGAACTGAAGCTCGCCGCTTGAGTCCGGCAATCCCTTTCATTCGAATTCGAGACTGGCGCCATCCGGCTGCCATCGGCTGACCAGCATCAAACACGGGGACTTTGAATGACGAGCACTCGCAAGCTTTGGACTCTACTGACGGTTCTTCTCGTCGTGTCGTTCGGTGTGCTGCTCCTTGTCGGCCGAGACATCAGTTTCAAGATGCCGCCCATGCCCGAGCAGGTCGTGTCGCAGAGCGGCGAGACGGTTTACACCCGCGCCGACATCGAGCGCGGGCGCCAAGTGTGGCAATCCATGGGCGGCATGCAGCTCGGCTCCATCTGGGGTCATGGCGGCTATGTCGCTCCCGACTGGTCGGCCGACTGGCTGCATCGCGAATCGATCGCCATCCTCGACGGTTGGAGCGGCGGGCGCGGCTACGCGCGACTGCCAGCCGAGCAGAAGGCTCAGCTGGAGGGCCGTCTCCAGGACATCATGCGGCCGAACACCTACGATCCCGCGACCAAGACGATTACCCTCGCCGCGGAACGCGCGGAGGCCATCCGCACGGTGTCCAGACATTATGAAAGCCTGTTCGGCGACGATCCCGCCACCGCCACGCTTCGCGAAAATTATGCGATGAAAAACGGCACCGTGCCGGATCCGGAACACCGCCGGGCGCTCTCGGCATTCTTCTGGTGGACTGCGTGGGCGGCAACGACTCAGCGTCCCGACAGCAAGGTAACTTACACCAACAACTGGCCGAGCGAGCCGCTGGTCGACAATCGGCCTCCGTCGACGACCTTCATCTGGTCGGCGTTCAGCGTCACCTTCCTGCTCGCGGGAATTGCGTTGCTCGGCTGGCATCACGCTTCCACCCATGGGCGCAGGGAAGCTGAAGAAAAGAAGCACGACCTGCCGCGGTCGGACCCGCTGCGGGGCATCAAGATTACGCCCTCGATGAGGGCGACGGCCAAGTATTTCTGGGTGCTGCTGGCGCTGTTCCTGGTCCAGATCTTGTTCGGCGCGATGACCGCACACTATCAGGTCGAGGGCCAGCTCGTTTACGGCTACGAGGCCGCTGAGATTCTGCCTTATTCCATCACTCGCACTTGGCACACGCAACTTGCGGTGCTGTGGATCGCGACAGCCTGGCTTGGCACCGGCCTTTACATGGCGCCGGCGATCTCCGGCTACGAACCCAAATTCCAGGCACTCGGGGTCAATATACTGTGGGTCTGTCTGCTGATCATCGTTGTCGGCTCGTTCGCCGGCCAGTGGCTCGCAGTGATGCAGACGCTCGGGCTCGAGAACAATTTCTGGTTCGGCCACCAGGGTTGGGAATATGCCGACATGGGCCGCTTCTGGCAGTGGTTCCTGTTCCTCGGCCTCTTGATCTGGCTGACTCTCGTGGGCCGCGCCCTGTGGCCTGCGCTCAAGGAAAATAACGAGTGGCGCTCCATCACCGCCCTGTTCTTCCTGTCGGCGGTTGCCATTGGCCTCTTTTACGGCGCGGCGCTGCTTTGGAACGAGCACACCCACATTTCGATCGTCGAATATTGGCGCTGGTGGCTGGTCCACCTGTGGGTCGAAGGTTTCTTCGAGGTGTTCGCAACCGCAGTCATCGCGTTCCTGTTCACGCGGCTTGGTCTGATCCCGGTGAAGATCGCCACCGTTGCCGTGCTGTTCGCGACGATCATCTTCATGGCCGGCGGAGTCCTCGGCACGCTTCATCACCTGTACTTCGCCGGGACATCGACAGCGGTCCTTGCGCTGGGCGCGAGTTTCTCGGCGCTCGAGGTGGTGCCGCTCGCCTATATCGGGTTCGAAGCCTACGATCACTGGCGGCTCGCAAGCGCCACTCCGTGGATGCAGCGCTACCGCTGGCCGGTCATGTTCTTCCTGTCCGTGTCGTTCTGGAACCTGGTCGGGGCCGGCCTTTTCGGCTTCCTCATCAATCCGCCGCTATCCCTCTATTATATGCAGGGGCTGAACCTCACTCCATTGCACGGGCACACCGCGCTGTTCGGCGTCTACGGCATGCTCGGAATCGGCCTGGTCCTGTTCTGCCTTCGCGGAATGAGGCCGGACCTCAAATGGGACGAGCGCGTCCTGCGGATCAGCTTCTGGTGCTTCAACATCGGACTGGCGATGATGGCGGTGTTCACGCTCCTCCCGCTTGGCACTCTTCAGCTGCTGGCGGCGATCGATCAGGGCTATTGGTTTGCCCGCTCCCACGAGTTCATGCAGCAGCCGATCGTCGAGCTGCTCATATGGATGCGGGTACCGGGCGACACCGTCTTTTCGATCGGCGCCCTCGCCCTCACCTATTTCGTGGCTCGCCTGTGGCTTTGGCCGCAGCGCGAAGACGACCGCGGAGAGTCGGTAGTTCTCGAAGGTGGCGCGATGCCGAAAGGTAGCCGCGCGAAGCCGGCGACAGCCAAATAAGTCGCGGTGGAGCCCTTCTATCTCGAAATCCGCGCCGCTCATATCGGCGCGGTGGCGGCAAGCGGCTTGCTACTGCTCCTGCGGGCAGTACCGCGCAATGTCGCCGGTGCGACATGGGTGATGGCGTGGCCGGTCAGGCTGCTGTCCTATACGGTCGACACCGTCCTCCTGACCGCCGCTTTGATGCTGACAACGATCATCCGCCAATACCCCTTCGTGGACAATTGGCTGACGATGAAGCTGCTTCTCCTCGTCCTGTACATCATGCTGGGTTACTGGGCCCTTCGGGGGCGATCGGCTGCGATCCGTTGGGGGAGCTTGGCCGGCGCCGGAGTCGTCTACGCGTTCATCATTACGGTCGCCCGGGCGCATAGCCCGCTCGGACTCTTCGCCTGACAGCGGCTAGTGACCGCCAAACCCGACCCGCCGCCGCATCCGTTCGGCGAACTGCCGAATTTGCTGTCCTACAGCGGGTGAACCGTGGTTCACTGCGACCATGCCAAGCAATATGGGATCCATCGTTTCAGGGACGCCACTCCGCTTAAGTTCACAGAAATGGCGGCGCATCGCGTGACTTTAGTGACTTTAAGGGTCGCAGTTGTGGCGCTCCGCGCCGGTGGAAGCTAGGAAGTTCGAATGCGCATCGCCCTCGCCTCCGACCACGCCGGATTCGCCCTCAAGGATGAGCTCGCGGCCTGGCTTCGCGATGGCGGACATGTCGTCCTCGACCTTGGCACCAATGGCCCCGAAAGTGTCGATTACCCTGAATTCGGGGCGCGCTTGGCGAACTCCGTCGCCTCAGGCGAGGCCGAGTGCGGGATCGCCGTCTGCGGCTCGGGAATCGGAATCTCCATTGCTGTAAACCGCAATCCCGCCTGCCGCTGCGCCAGGGTCGACGATCCGCTGTCGGCACGCCTCGCCCGCGAGCATAATGACGCCAACGTGCTCGCCCTCGGCGGCCGGCTGATCGGCGCCGACATGGCGCGGGCCTGCGTCACCGAATTCCTTGGCACCGACTTTGCCGGCGGCCGGCACCAGCGCCGGGTCGACCAGCTCTCACAGCTCCTGCAGGAAAGCGACTGATGGCCAGCGCCGCCAATTTGAACGACGTTCAGCCCAAGGGCTTCTTCACCGACGGCCTGAAGCAGGCCGATCCGGAGATCGCGGACGCGATCGCCAATGAGCTTGGCCGCCAGCGCGAGAAGATCGAGCTGATCGCGTCCGAAAACATCGTCTCGAAGGCGGTTCTGGAGGCGCAGGGATCGATCCTTACCAACAAATATGCGGAAGGCTATCCCGGCAAGCGCTATTACGGCGGCTGCGAATATGTCGACGTGGTCGAGCAGCTTGCCATCGACCGCGCCAAGGAGCTGTTCGGCGCCGGTTTCGCCAACGTCCAGCCCAACAGCGGCAGCCAGATGAACCAGGCGGTGTTCCTGGCTCTGCTGGAGCCGGGCGACAGCTTCATGGGGCTCGACCTCAATGCGGGCGGCCACCTGACCCACGGATCGCCGGTCAACATGTCGGGCAAGTGGTTTCACCCGGTCCCGTACGGCGTCCGCCGCGACGACCAATTGCTCGACATGGACGAGGTGGCTCGAATCGCTCGCGAAAATCGGCCGAAGCTCATTATCGCGGGGGGTACCGCTTATTCGCGGATCTGGGACTTCGCCGCGTTCCGCGAGATCGCCGACGAGGTCGGCGCTTTCCTGATGGTCGACATGGCCCATTTCGCCGGCCTGGTCGCGGGCGGAGTCCACCCCAGCCCGGTGCCGCATGCACACGTCGTCACGACCACCACGCACAAGTCGCTTCGCGGCCCCCGCGGCGGGCTCATCCTATGCAACGACGAAGCAATCGCGAAGAAGATGAACTCGGCGGTATTCCCGGGGCTTCAGGGCGGTCCGCTGATGCATGTCATCGCCGCCAAGGCCGTCGCGTTCAAGGAAGCGCTCCAGCCCGACTTCAAGGTCTATGCAAAGCAGGTAGTCGCCAACGCCCGAGCTCTAGCAAAGGCGCTGGAAGGCGAAGGGCTGGATATCGTTTCCGGCGGGACCGACAATCACCTGATGCTGGTCGACCTCCGGCCCAAGCAGGCCAAAGGCAAGCATGCCGAAAAGGCGCTCGATCGCGCCTCGATCACCTGCAACAAGAACGGAATCCCGTTCGATCCGGAAAAGCCGTTCGTCACCTCGGGAATCCGGCTCGGCACCCCGGCTGCGACCACCCGCGGCTTTGGCGAGGCGGAATTCCAGCTCGTCGGCTCCATGATCGCCGAAGTCGTCGACGGGCTTCGCAAGAACGGCGAGGAGGGCGACGCCCAGGTCGAGCAGTCGGTCGCCCGCCGGGTCGAGGAGCTGTGCGCCCGCTTTCCAATCTATCCGGACCTCTAAGCGTTGCGCTGCCCCTTCTGCACCCACGAAGCCAGCCAGGTTAAGGACAGCCGCCCGTCTGAGGACGGGGCGTCAATCCGCCGCCGCCGCCAGTGCGAGGCGTGCGGGGCACGTTTCACGACCTTCGAACGGGTCCAGCTGCGTGACCTCACGGTGGTCAAGAAGTCCGGCGAGCGCGAGCCGTTCGACCGGGCGAAGCTGGAGCGTTCCGTTTCCATCGCCTGCCGCAAGCGCAATATCTCCAACGAGCAGATCGAGCGCCTGATCACCTCGATCCAGCGCCAGCTCGAAACCCGCGGCGATGAGGTGACCACCACTCAGATCGGCGAAGCGGTGATGGACGGCCTGAAAGCCCTCGACCATGTCGCCTACATCCGCTTCGCGAGCGTCTACAAGGACTTCAGCGAGCCGGGCGACTTTGCGGAAATCGCCGGCGCGGTCGGCGATGGCGGATAGCGCGCCTAAGCCGGTCATCGTCCTCGTCCGTCCGCAGCTCGGGCAGAATATCGGCAAGGCGGCGCGGGCCATGCTCAACTTCGGGCTTGTCGACATGCGTCTGGTTGCGCCGCGGGATGGCTGGCCCAACCCCGACGCCGGACCTGCCGCCAGTGGCGCCGATACCGTGCTCGAGCGCGCTCAAGTCTTTGCTACCGTCCAGGAAGCCATCGCCGACTGCTCGACCGTCTACGCCTCGACGGTCCGCCGCCGCGACCTCGTGATGCCGGTCGTAACACCCGAAGCGATGGCGGCGGAGATCGCCGCTTCGACCGCGCCCGCCGCTATCCTCTTCGGTCCCGAGCGGTCGGGACTGGAGACCGAGGAGGTCGCTCTCGCCAACGCGATCGTCACCGTCCCGATCAATCCCGAATTCGCCTCCCTCAACCTCGCTCAGGCGGTTATCCTGCTTGCCTACGAATGGTCGAAGCAAAGCGCGCTCGCGGTCCCGCCGGAGAAGGACCTCGAACCGCCTGCGCCGCACAGCGATCTCGACGGCCTTGTCCGGCAGCTCGACGAAGCGCTCGAGACCAAAGGCTATTTCCACCCGCCGTCGCGGACCCAGGCGACCAGGAACACGCTTCGCACCATCTTCACCAAGACCGGCTGGTCCTCGCGCGAGGTAAAGGCGATCCGCGGAGTGATCCGCGCGCTTGTCGAGGCTCCTCGAAACCGCGGAAAAGCTTGACCTTCTCTCGGCCGCTCCCTAGGTGCGCCGCTCGCAATTGATCCCGCATTCCCGGTGAAGCGGTGATCGCGCCTGCCCCAATGGCAGTCGGTGCGGTTCCGGGAAACTTTGAAACGCGAATTGGAGATTTGATGTGAGCAAGCGCTCAAGCGCCAAGTACAAACTCGACCGCCGAATGGGCGAGAACGTCTTCGGACGGCCCAAGAGCCCGGTCAACCGCCGCGAATACGGTCCCGGCCAGCACGGCCAGCGCCGGAAAGGCAAGCTTTCCGACTTCGGAATCCAGCTCCGCGCCAAGCAGAAGCTGAAGGGCTATTACGGCGACATCACCGAAAAGCAGTTCAAGCGCACCTACACCGAGGCCAGCGCGATGAAGGGCGACGCTTCGCAGAATTTGATCGGCCTTCTCGAGCGCCGGCTCGACATGATCGTCTATCGCGCCAAGTTCGCGCCGACGATCTGGGCCGCCCGCCAGCTGGTCAGCCACGGCCACATCCGCGTCAACGGCGTGAAGTGCAACATCGCCAGCCGCCGGGTCGACGTTAACGACGTGATCGAGCTCGGGCCCAAGGCGCAGGAGATGGCGCTGGTCATCGAGGCGCAGAGCCTCGCCGAGCGCGAAGTCCCCGATTACGTGGTTCCCGACGGCACCTCGAAGGTGACCTTCACTCGTGTCCCGACTCTCGACGAAGTGCCCTATCCGGTGCGGATGGAGCCCAACCTGGTCATCGAGTTCTACTCGCGCTAATCCCTGGCGTTAGCGATCTTTGAAGGGCGGCCATCGCGGCCGCCCTTTTTATTTCGATGGGTACGGGATCAACAGCCAGCGCTGGAACAGCGCCTTCTGCGCTCGAGTAGGACGCTCGACCGGCACCACTTTGATGCCATCCTTGGCCACCGATCCGAGCGTGATCCTCTTCTCTCCCGGCTCGCTTCGGCGCACGTAGCTGACCGTCACCGTCGCGCCGGGCGCGTAGTCCCCAAACGCCGATTCGAAGCCGTCGGCTGCGATCGTCTTGCCGTCGATCGCAACGATGATGTCGCCGATGGTGAAACCGGCGTTCCAGGCGGGGCTCCCGCGTTCGACCGACGTCAGCCGCACCGCACCGTCGTCTGGCCGGCCAGACCAGCCAGCCCACGCGACCTTCGGGCCCTCCTCACGGGCGGTCAGTCCGACGGGCTTCAGAAGGGCTTCGAAATCGACCGCACCGACGGGAGATTCGACGTTCCGCGCCCACCAGGCTTCCCACGACTTTCCGGTCAGCTCGGCGAGGATCGCGAGCATATCCCTTGACGTGTAGCCGCGCTCGTCGGCGTCGAAGCGCCGATACAAGACCTCGTGAACGTCGCGATAGGAAACCTTGCCGCCGGTCTGCTGAAGCAAAGCGATGTCGAGCATCCACGAAACGAGCGAACCTTCGGAGTAGATGTTGACCGACGCATTCCGGGCGCGATCGCCGGAGACGGAGATCCACTCGTCGAACGAAGCCTCGGCGACCGACTGGACGTCAGTCCCCGGAGTGTGGCGGTTGTGCTCGATCTCGCTCGCGAGGCTCTCGAAAAATTCGTCGGGCTTCATCAGCCCGGACCGGAGCAGCAGGTGCTCGGTGAAATAGCTGGTCGAGCCCTCCGCGACCCACAACAGGTCGGTGTAGTTCTCGCTCTGGTAATTGTACGGCACCAGCCCGGCGGGCCGGTACGCCTTGACGTTCCAGGTGTGGATGAACTCGTGCGAGGCCGTTGAAAGAAAGCTCATGTAGCGCCTGCGCGGCTGGAAATAGTCGCGCGGGAACTGGATGACGGTCGAGTTGCGGTGCTCGGTCGCCCCACCGCCGGGCCCGTCGGTGGCGTGGATCATGAAGACGTAGCGATCGAACGGATAGGAGCTCCAGATCGTGTCCGCTTCCGCAACCATCGCCTTGAGGTCGGAAACCGCCTGTTCGGCATCGTAATTGCCCTTGCCCCAGAACAGGACTTCATAGTCTTGGCCACCTTCGGAGAAGCGGTACAATTTGTGGATCCCGGTCTCGATCGGCGAGTCGACGAGGATGTCCCAATTGGGCGCGACGAAGCGGTTAGGGCCGGCGGACCGCATCCCCGACACGCTGTTCCACGCCGGCGGCACCTGCAGCGCAACGGTGACATCGTCCCCGCGGTACCTGTCGGCGTACATGAACACGGCCGACGCATCGAGATAGGCGTGGCTGTCGTCGATATGGCGGGTCCGAAGCGCAAGCTCGTTGGCATAGAGCCCGTAGCTGATGCGCACCGACGCCAACTGGGGCAGCTGCACCCGCCAGGTCGACTTGTCGATCTTTTGCCAGCGTAACGGCTGGCCCTTCGAATCGGTCGCCGTGAAGCCCCGAACACCGTTGGCGAGATCTTCGATCGTGTAGCGCCCGGTCCGCCAGGCAGGCATCTTCACGTCGAGGAACGGGCCCGGCGTTTCCGGAAACAGGATCGTGACCTTGCCGGTGTGATGCTCGGGCGCAGTAAGGTCGATCGCATAATCGACCCGCGCCTCGACGCCGCTCGCCAGGACCAGCAGCGCAGCCGCGATCAGATATCTTACCACTTGCAAATTCTCCTCCGTCGTCGCGCACATCGTTAGCAGCCAAAGCCGCTTCAAACAGGGCCGCTTCGACAAACGAACCGGCGCAAGGCGCTTGCCTGAACCAGACGGTTCGCTAGGCGCAGCGCCATGGCAGCTTTCGCACTTCCCGAATGGGCTCCGCATCAGGCGGTCTGGATCGGTTTTCCGTCCGACCCGGAGCTGTGGCTTGCCGACCTTGCGCCTGCGCAGCGCGAGGTCGCGGCATTCGCCGAAGCGGTGCATTCGCGGGGCAAGGGCGAACAGGTGTGGCTGGTCGCGAGTCACGAAGATTCGGCAGCGGCGGCGCGCAGATTGGCGCCCTTCGCCAAGGTGATCGTCGAGCCGTTCGGCGATATCTGGCTTCGGGACACTGGGCCCATCCTCTGCGGGTCGGGCAAGGACCGACGCGCGCAGGGTTTCCGGTTCAACGGCTGGGGCGGGAAGTACGACCTTCCAGGCGACGATACGATCGGCCGTCGGCTCGCCGCGCATTCAGGCTTCGCTTACGCCCAGGCCGACTGGGTGCTCGAAGGCGGGGCCATCGACCAGGACGGCTCGGGCACGGTTGTCACGACCGAGCAATGCCTCCTCAACCCGAACCGCAACTCGACAATGGGGCGCGATGAGGTGGACCAGGCGCTACGCCGCGATCTCGGCTTCGAGCGCGTGATCTGGCTGGGCGAGGGTCTCGCCAACGACCACACCGACGGCCATGTCGACAATCTGGCTCGGTTCGTGGCTCCGGGCCGGCTGGCAATCCCGACTCCGGCGAAGGACGATCCCAACACCGCGATCTACCGCGATGCCGCACGGCGACTGCGCAAGACGAAGCTCGACGTCGTCACACTGCCCTCGCCCGGCACGGTGACGAACGCGGACGGCGACATTGTCCCCGCGAGCTACATGAACTTCTACATCGGCAACGCTGCTGTCGTGGTGCCCCAGTACGGCGTAGCCAACGACCGGGCTGCGGTCGACGTCGTCCAGGCCCTGTTCCCCGGCCGCGTTGCAATCGGGCTTCGAGCCGACCACATCCTCACCGGGGGGGGAAGCTTCCACTGCATCTCGCAACAGGTCCCGGCATGAGCAAGATTACCGTCGCAGCGCTGCAGCTCGCCTTTGGCGAGGACACTGACGCAAACATCCGCGCGGTCTCCGAGCTGGTGCGCGAGGCCCATTCGCGCGGTGCAGAGGTGGTCCTGCCGCCCGAACTGTTCGAGGGGCCCTATTTCTGCCGCGAGGAAGATGAGAGCCTGTTCGCAAATGCAAAGCCGACGGCGGAGCATCCGTCCGTGCTGGCGATGCAGGCGCTCGCGGCCGAGCTGAAGATCTGGATCCCGACCAGCTTTTTCGAAGCCGAGGGGCCACACCATTACAATTCCCTGGCGATGGTCGGCCCAGATGGAAAGGTCGCCGGGGTCTATCGCAAGAGCCACATTCCCGATGGGCCGGGCTATGAGGAGAAATTCTACTTCCGCCCCGGCAACACCGGCTTCAAGGTCTGGCCGGGCCCGCACAAGGCGACGCTCGGCGTCGGTGTGTGCTGGGACCAATGGTACCCGGAAACGGCGCGCGCGATGATGCTGATGGGTGCCGACATCCTCTTCTATCCGACGGCGATCGGATCAGAGCCGCACGATCCCGATCTCGACACGTCCCGCCTGTGGCGTCGGGCGATGATCGGCCATGCGGTATCGAACGTCGTTCCGGTCGTCGCCGCCAACCGCATCGGTACCGAGTGCGGCCAGCGCTTCTACGGCCATAGTTTCATTTGCGACGAACGCGGCGACATGCTCGCGGAATTTGGCGCGGAGGAGACTGGGGCGCTTATTGCGACGCTCGACCTCTCGGCCGCTAAGAAGCACAGGGCTGCCTTCGGCTTCTTCCGCGACCGGCGGCCGGAGCTTTACGCGCGCCTTATCGAGGACATTTAGGTTGTGAGGTCCAGCCGCAGGTAAACGCTGTCGCGCCATTCCCCAGCGATGTTCCAGGTACGAGCCTCGCGGCCTGTCTCGTTAAAGCCGACGCGTTTCAGAAGCCGCAGCGACGCTTCATTTTCCGGGTCGACGTCGGCGGTCAGGTGGGAGGAGCCAAGCCGGCGCCGCCGTTCGATGAAGGCCGTGAAGGCCTCATAGGCGTAACCCCGGCCCCACAAGTCCGGATCGAGCATGAATCCGACATCGGGCAATTGCCAGCAGCCGAGCTTCCCGATCAGCGCCCCGTCCAGAGTTACGATGAAATCGTCGGTTTCGGCGGTCGGTGGATCGAGCATCGATTGCAGCCAGTTCTCGGTCTGCTCCATTTGTTCGTGGACCGGCCTCGACCAATATCGCATCGCGACCGGGTTGGTGAACAACCGGTGCAGCGCCGAAGCATCGTCGGAACGGGCGCGCCGAAGGACCAGCCGCTCGGTGCGGATGACGTCATCGCCGGCCAATTCTGCACGCCCTTTCGAACACATCTGCGAACATCTCGCGAGTAAGCCTCCCGGTATTCGTGTTCTGTCGAGAGCAGTGATAGCTCGACAGGAGCACGCGTCCATCCGCCGCGGCGGCTTCAGCCAAATGAGCGAACTTCGCCTTGGGCCAAAGTCCGAGAGTGCGGGCGGCAGCGACATGGGCGATCTGCCCGAGCGCAATCACCACCCGCACATCGGCGAGCGCCGCAAGCGAGGCTTCGAGATAGGCGCTGCAGGTATTGACCTCCTCCGGTGTGGGCCGGTTGCCTGGTGGCAAGCATTTCACCGCGTTCACGACCACTGTGCCCTTCAGAGTGAGCGGATCGTCTGTCTCGCCCCGATACTCGCCCTCGGCGAGGCCGAACTGGAGCAGTGTCGAATAGAAAATCTCTCCCGAATAGTCGCCGGTGAACGGCCTGCCTGTCCGGTTCGCACCCTTCTTGCCGGGCGCCAGGCCGACGATCGCCAGCCACGCATCCGAGTCTCCGAACGCGGGCACGGGCGCGTTCCACCAGTCGGGATGTTCGCCCCGAAGCTGCTCGCGCAACCGCACCAGCCGCGGGCACAGGGGGCAGTCGCGTGGCGCCTCGGCTTGCGGGACCGGCGACCGGTCGGCGGGGCTGGCGAACGACATGCGCCTGCCGTAGGCGAACGGCCGTGGCTGGCGCAAACCACCTGTACGCGATCGCGATCGGATCGAACCGGCGGCACGGCCGCTACGGGCGGCCACAGCAGGTCGTCGAGGCCGCGATCGCCCGCCTCGACCGCGACTTCGGCCTATTCGATGCGTCGCCGATCCTCCTCAACCGAGCGCAGGGCGGCGCAGGCCGCGATTTCGCCAATTCGGTCGCGCTAGTGGAAAGCGATTGCGAGCCGCCGGAAATGCTTCGCGCGCTAAAGCGCATCGAACGCGAATTCGGCCGCCGACGCGGCCGCCGTTGGGGCAGCCGGGTTCTCGACCTCGACATCGTCGACTGGAGTGGCGGCAATTGGCGTTCACGTACTCTGACGGTGCCGCACCCGGCGGCCGCCAACCGGGCATTCGTAATCGAACCGTTGGCGGCGATCGCTCCTGGGTGGCGGCTGGATTCGCCACTGTCGGCACGCCATCTTGCCCATCGCCTTGCCCGAAGGCGCCCGCGAAGCTAACGCGGCGGCGCTGATGGGCCCTTAGCTCAGTTGGTAGAGCAACTGACTTTTAATCAGTAGGTCGCTGGTTCGAATCCAGCAGGGCTCACCAGCACTGCCCGCAGACATGCCGGGGCATGTAGAGGACAGTGCTCCAAGCGCAGCCAGTCCGGGGACTGGCGAGCATGCTGCTGGGAGGGAAGCGAGCGCACCAGCATCAAATCTGAAATGGAAAGCCGACCCTTAGCCGATAACGGCGAGAGCAGCCTTGTAGGCGATCGCACGGGCCTGGCGGCTTTGTGCCGGCGTCATGCGCTGAAAGAGGGAAATTTTGGAAGGGTTGCGGCGCGTTCTCGCCCGCAGGAACTTGTCTTTATTCTTACACATCTTTTTTCGTTTTCACTTATTTGTCGGCGGCCGCCTCCGCGGCTTTCGCCTTGTCGGCGAGGAGCGTCTGGCGCATGCGCTCGGTACGCTCGGCTCTAGCAGCCATCTCGCTCCACGCGGCTTCGGACCTGAGGCAGCGGTCCCGCACATTGTCGAGGGTCGCAGCGTCGGCCTGGGCGCGCGCTTCGGCGGCTCGGGCAAGGTAGGTTTCTCTGTCGGTCATCGTTCCCATGTCGGGCTTGGCTTGAATTCCAAATGCGAAAGCGGGGCCGCCGCGACGGCGGCCCCGCCCTTGCTTTTATTAGTCTGCGGGCTGCAGGTTTACCGCGCTGGTCTTGCCGCGCTGGTCCTGCTGAAGCTCGTAGCTGACCTTCTGGTCCTGGTTGAGAGTGCGCATTCCCGCCTTCTCGACCGCGGTGATGTGGACGAAAGCGTCCTGGCCGCCGTCCTCGGGCTGGATGAATCCATAGCCCTTCGATGCATTGAAAAATTTTACGGTGCCTGTTGGCATATTCAGTTCCTTCAGTTCTTGTCCGGACCGCGAATCGGTCCTCACGCTAGGAGTGCGAAGAGAAGGAATGAGGAGCCGCAAAGCGCTCTTGAGACCGTCCGTTTGCGACTAGTAGCGAGGGCCATATAGGCCCTGCGGCTTCAAAATGTAAGTGCGCGTGGGATTCGCCGGCGCAGCGGGTGCTTGCCCGCGCCCATGGCATTCAGTTCGCCTGCTTGCGAATCGTCTCCCGAATCCACGGCATCAGCGATGCCCAGCTGAGTTCCTCCAGCAGCTCGACCCCGGCGAGTTTGTGTTTTCGCCAGGCAATTTCGCCCGGAGGGACGTTGAGCCCCTCGACGAACACCGCGACATAGCTTCCGGTCGGCGGCAGGTTGTCGCCCTCGAGCTGTAGCCCGCGCGAAGAGATGTTGCGCACAGTCGCCGCCAGGAAGTCCCCGCCGCGCTTCACATAGGCGCCGCATCGGATTTCGACTCGAGGCATTGCCCGGCGGTCGGTTGGCTGGCTGATAAGCGTGCGATTGATTAGCGCCAGGACGTCGATTGGCTTGTCGAACACAATTCCGGTGTCACCGTCCTTCGCCCATTCGACCGTGGCCGAAGCGCGCTGCCCGGTCGGAAGCTCGATCGTCACCAGTTCGCCGCGCGCCTGCTGCACTCTCGTCCGGACCGTCGCTCCGAGCGCGGATATCTTGCGGATCGAGCATTCCTGCCGGATTCCGCAGTCGTGGATCACGCCCGCTTCGAACGGGCCATTGTCATCTCTGGCGGCCGCGTCTTCCGGCCATGGGAGTCGCGATCCCACCACGAAGGTCGTGACTGACGTCGCTTCAGTCATTCGATTGGTCCGGCACCATGCGCGCGAGAGCCTGCGCCCAAGGGTGCTAACAAGTGGCTAACGGTCCTTGCTTTGAGCCCAGGTGGAGGACCGCATCCGATGTCGGATCTTACTGCAGCCCGAACTTCCGCCGCCATGCATCGTCGAGGAGGTCCTGAACGTCCGCATGCTTTGCCATGTACGCCGCGAAGAACGGGCAAATCGGGATAACCTTCAGCCCCTGCTCGCGCGCCGAAGCCAAAGCGGCGCGGATCAGCATCGTGCCGAAGCCCTGCCCTTCGTGAGCCGACGGCACTTCGGTGTGGGTGAACATGATCTTGCCTTCCGGCAACGTATATTCCGCGAAGGCAAATGAGCCGTCGCCGAGGTCGATCTCGAAGCGCTTGCGCTCGGGATTATCGCGGACGGTGGGGCTTGTGATGGGCATGGAGAATGCGCTTTCAGCCGGAGCTCACGAACGAATCCAGCACCTTTTTGCGCCCGGCGTGTTCGAAGTCGATTTCCAGCTTGTTGCCTTCGATTGCTGCGATGGTGCCGTGGCCGAACTTCTGGTGGAAGACTCGCTGGCCCAGCTCGAGGTCGTCGCGCCCCTTGTTTCCCAGGCTTACCGCGCTGGCCTTCACTTCGATCGGCGGGCGGACATAGGCATCATTCAGACCCCTCCTCTCCGCAACTCCTCTTCCGCCTGCGGAGGAAGGACTTGAAAAGGCCGCGCGCTGCCAGCCGGGGCCGCGGGCGTTGGCGCGGGCGACATGGGCGAAGGGGTCGGCGTGTTCGGACCATTGCGCCCGCCACAGGCTTTCGCCGCCGGACATCGTCGTTTCCGTTTCAATATGGTCTTCGGGAAGCTCGGCGACGAACCGGCTCGGCAGACTGCTGGTCCACTGGCCGTAGATCCGGCGGTTGGCGGCGTGGAGGATCGTCGAGCGGCGCTTGGCGCGGGTTATCGCCACATAGGCGAGGCGGCGCTCCTCCTCGAGGCTGGCGAGGCCGCCTTCGTCGAGCGCGCGCTGCGACGGGAATATCCCCTCCTCCCAGCCCGGCAAATAGACGGTGTCGAACTCCAGGCCCTTTGCGGCATGCATGGTCATGATCGTGACCTTGTCGCGGTCGCGGTCCTCATCATTGTCCATCACCAAGCTGACATGCTCGAGGAAGCCCGAGAGGTTCTCATATTCCTCCATCGCCCGGGCGAGCTCGGCGAGGTTTTCGAGGCGGCCGGCGGATTCGGCGGACCGGTCGGCCTGGAGCATTGCGGTGTAGCCGCTCTCGTCGAGGACGATCCGGGCAAGCTCGGCATGCGGCGTTGCGTCCGCCATCTGCCGCCAGCGGGCGATGTCGGCGACGAAGCGGCCGAGCGGGTTGCGGGCCCGGGCCTGGAGCTCGTCACTGTCGAGAAGCGAGGCGGCGGCGATGAGGAGCGGCTGTTGCTGGGCCCGCGCGGCGGCGTGGATCGTGGCGAGCGCCTTGTCACCGAGACCGCGCTTGGGCTGGTTGACGATCCGCTCGAAGGCAAGGTCATCCGCCGGTTGGTGGATGAGGCGCAAATAGGCGAGCGCGTCGCGGATCTCGGCGCGTTCGTAGAAGCGGAAGCCGCCAATGATCTGGTACGGCAGGCCAATCGCGATGAAGCGCTCCTCGAACTCG
>DATAKH010000050.1:0-16428 GCA_036261735.1 Sphingomicrobium sp. | reverse complement strand
ATTTTCAGCCTGCCGATGCTGATGACGATGGAGATGTGGTGGCTCGGCTTCTATCTCGAGCGGCCGCACCTGCTCCAGTTCGTCGTCGTCAATTTCGTAATACTCGTCTGGCTGTCGCGCGTGTCGGGTTTCGAGCAGACGATCGACTGGGGCGACGACACGATGGATGCGTTCGCCGCTTATGCGGTCGCGGCGACCTGGTCGGCGGCGATCCTGTGGCTGTTCGGAATTATCGAGGCGAATCAGCCCGCGGGGGAGATCATCGGCAAGATCGCCGTCCAGACCGTGCCGGCAAGCTTCGGGGCAATGCTTGCGAGCAAGCAGCTGGGCAGCCGCGAGATGGGGGACGGCAAGGGCGAGCGCGAGCGCAAGAGCTATTGGGGGCAGCTGTTCCTGATGCTTGCCGGCGCGCTGTTCCTCTCGTTCAGCGTCGCCCCGACGGAGGAGATGATCCTGATCTCGTTCAGGATGAGCCCGATGCAGAGCATGGGACTGATACTCGCCTCGATCTTCTTACTCCATGGAATCGTCTACACGGTCGGGCTCAAAGGGCAGGAAAAGCCGCCGGGGCCGACGAGCTTCTGGAGCGTGTTCGTTCGGTTCACGCTGGTCGGTTATGCGATTGCCGCAGTCGCGGCGACATACCTCCTGTGGACGTTCGGGCGAATTGACGGCGCTGCGACCGGCGAGATCGTAGGCATGGTGGCGGTCCTTGCCTTCCCCGGAGCGATCGGCGCCGCGATCGCGAGGCTGGTGATCTGATGGCAAACCAAAGGTCCACGCGAATCCCGGCAGTCGAGTGGGTTTCTGCTGCAATCGGTGTCGCGATCGTCGCGACGATGTTCGGATTTCTCTCCATCGAGGCAATCCGCCAGCGCAATGGCGTCCCGCCGGTGATGGAAGTGGTACCGGTCGGGCTGTTTGCCACCGAGGGCAGGTACATTGTGGAATTCGAAGTTCGCAACAGCGCCCGCAAGACGGGTGCAAGCGTGGGCGTTGAGGGCGCGCTCAAGCGGGCAGGAGAGGAAGTCGAGACGAGCTCGGCGACTCTTGCTTACGTGCCGGGGCAGTCGTCGCGGCGGGGCGGGCTCGTCTTCACCCGCGACCCGCGCGAATATCGGCTGCAAATGCGAGTGACCGGCTACGAACGGCCCTGAGCGGTCGCTTCGGCATTGCCGGCCAGAGTGCCGATTCCCGCGTCGGCAAGGACGATACCGGATCCTTCGGCGGCAATTCGGCTCTCGGGGCTTCTAGGGGTCGGCGACGCGGGCAGTACGGCCGGGAAGGCAATCAGGGCCGCAAGCGCGATATCCCTCACCAGGCGGCGATCGAACATCGGATGTGCTCCATTTCACATATCACGGCCAAAGCTACGCGCCGCACCTGCGAGGGCGACGGTCGAGTGAGAATAGTTGTTCCGCGTTATCGCCAGTCCGTTATTCCAGCGGGGTTGGCTGTCCCGCCGCCTGACCTTAGAAGGCGCGGCGATGTCAAAGGTCACACTCGATACGGACACCAGCCGGGCGACCCCTTCGCCGGTGCCCGGCAAGCGAACAACGGTCCCGTCGATCCGCGGCCGCAAGGTGGACGGAAAGACCGAGCAGCCGATCGTGATGCTGACGGCCTACACGATGCGGATGGCGCAATTGCTCGACCCGCATTGCGACATGCTCCTTGTCGGCGACAGCCTGGGGCAGGTGATCTACGGCCTTCCGTCTACCATCCCGGTGACGCTGGACATGATGTGCGCGCACGGCGCTGCAGTGGTTCGCGGCAGCTGGCACGCGCTGGTTGGTGTCGACATGCCGTTCGGAAGCTATGAGGCCTCACCCGAGGACGCGTTCGACAGCGCGGCGCTCGTTCTGAAGGAAACCGGCTGCGCGGCGGTCAAGCTGGAGGGCGGCGAAGCGATGGCGCCGACGATCGACTTCCTCACCCACCGCGGAATCCCGGTGATCGGCCATGTCGGCCTGACCCCTCAGGCGGTCAACGTGCTCGGTGGCTATGGCGTCCGCGGCAAGGAAGGCGCGGAAGCCGAGAAGATCCTGTCCGACGCCAAAGCAGTCGCCGACGCGGGTGCCTTCTGCCTGGTCGTCGAGGGAGTGCTTGAGGACATCGCCACCGAGGTCGCCAAGACGGTCGCCATCCCGGTTATCGGGATCGGAGCGTCGGCGCAATGCGACGGGCAGGTGCTGGTCACCGAGGACATGCTCGGCCTGTTCGAGCGCACACCGCGCTTCGTGAAGCGCTACGACGACCTCGCCGCGCGCATCACCACCGCCGCCGAGACCTATGCCGGCGAAGTGCGCTCGCGAAGCTTCCCGTCCGCCGCCGAGACCTACCGGCCGAAGAGCTAGCGTTTTCTTTCGAAGCGTCTGTCGAGATAGTCGAGGCCGGTGACCTCGCCTGCCGCGTTGCGGTGAAAACGAAGCGCTTCAAGCTCATAGTCGCTCGCCAACGTAGCTGCGAACAGATCGCGTGCTGCCGGCTCCAGTTCGAGGCCGGTTCCGTTCAGCCGCCCAGAAAGCGCTTCGCCCTCGACGCCGATTCGAAGCTCACCCATCACGGGATTCACATAACGACCGGCAAGCTCGATCAATTGTGCTGGCGCGGGACGCCAGGCCCAGCCGCCCCATTTGGGGTCGGCTCGCTCGGTTGCGAAATCCTTCGCTCGCGAAGCGTCTAGATCGGCGACCATCGCGACATATTTCTCGGCCAACGCCGCGGGCGGCGGAAGTTCTTCGGCCTTTCCGGCATAGCCGGCGAGAAAAGCCAGCATCAACTGGCCGGACAGGCCGCCGGTCATGCTGTCGGAGTTGAACAGCGCAGCGAAGCCGACGCCGTGGTCGGGAAGGATCGCCATTTGCGTGCGCATCCCGGTGTAGCCGCCGCCGTGTTCGAGGAAGGTCAGGCCCATCGCCTCGCAGGTCCGCCAGCCGAGGCTGTAGCCCGTGCAGCTTAGCTGACCCTCCTTCATGTCCAGCTGGACCTGCGTCGCCTGGGCAGCGGCGAATTGCCTCCGCGGTATCGGGCTTTTGCCGCCGACATTTGCCTCCAGCCAGCGCGCCATATCGGCGGGTGAGATCACGAGGCCGCCGGCGGCATGCATGATTGCATCGCTTTTCGGGGCAAATTCGTGGAGGCCGTCAGGGAATCGCATGTGAAGATGGCTGATGCCGTCGAAGTCGCTCGTCCGGGCGGAGCTGTGAGTCATCCCCAGCGGGTCGAACACGAGGTCGTCGATCCACGACCGCCACGACCGCCCGGTGCGAGCCTCGAGCGCCGCGGCGTAGAGCAGATATCCGAGATTGTCGTACTTGAACGTCTCGTCGATCTTCACCGCTGCCGAACTGACGATTGCCGGAAACGAGGCGACTGGAACCGTGTCGGTGTAGGCCGTGCGCAGGTTGAGCGGAGGCACCCGGAAACCGAGGCGATGGCTCAACGCGTCGCGCATCGTGACCTTCGACAGGTCGACCCCCGCCACCCTCATGTCCGGAAAGACTTCGGCCAGAGTCGTGTCGAGCGGCAGAGTTGCGTTCGCATCGAGCCGAACGGCCATCAGCCCGACGAAAGCTTTCGTCATCGAGGCAATATAGAATGGCGTTTCTTCGGTTGCCGGCCGCCCGCTCGTCAGGCGGGTCATGCCCTTGACGTCGACGACGGCAGGTCCGCCCGCCCGGACGGCGATGATGGCTCGGCCGGGAATGTAACCTTGAAGGATGTCGATAGCCGCCATCCGAGCGCGAACGGCGGCCGACGCGCGCTCGAATGCCTTATCCTGCCCTGCGGCCACGCTTGGCACCGAATGACCAGCCAGCACCGCCGAAATGACGATCGTCCTCAATAGCGACATTGCCCGTTCCTCCGCCCTGGTTCGGCAGAGACATGGGCGATATCCAGGCTAAGGTATTGAACGCAGGTAACATCAAGCGGCCAGCAGACGGCGAATCCTGCCCGGCCCGATACCCGCGATCGCGCGGCAGGCCCTGGTCCAGTGGCTCTGGTCGGCAAATCCGGCCGACTGCGCAGCGATCGCCGCGGGCTCGCCTCCTTCGACCAGATGACGAAGCGCTAACGAGCATTTGCAGTAGAGCCGGTACTGAACGGGCGAGAGACCGAAGTGACGCTGGAAACTTCGCGAGAGATGCACTCTGTGGACTCCCGCCGAAGCCGCGACCGCGGTGATGTCGGCGAGCGGATCGTCAGCGATATGATCTGCCGCGCTTCGTAGCCAGGTCGGCACTGCGCTGCGTTTCCGCTCCCCGCTGTCGGCCGGCTGCGACGCGATCGCCAGCAGGCATTCGGCCGTATCGTCGGCGGGCGTAACGCCAGCGAACAACAAGTGCGCTAGCTGGCCGACGCAGGACGCACTGGGGTGCCATTCATGAGTCGCTTGACCGGGGCACTGCGGGCGGCGGAATTCGAATGCCAGAATCACCGCGCCGTTTGCGCCGAAGCGGACTCCGTGCGTACTTCCCGCCGGCTGGAACCGGTGCTGCGGCCCGGCGGGAGCGAAATCGCGGCCGCCGGAGCGTTCGGCGAAGCCACCGGCAAGGAGGAAGCTGAGCTGGGCACTGGAATGACGGTGCGACGGCTGGATCAATCCGCCGGGGTAGTGGGTGAGCTCGACCGTCAAGTCTTCCCCGTCGAGCAACACATGGCTGCGAGGCGCCGGCGGCGAGAGCTGCGCGATCATTTATGTGTGCTATCACAATAACACACCGGAAAACAACGGTGCCGCCTACTTCGAAGGGTGAAGTTGTGCGCCCTTCGATGTCGTTCGTCCAACCGTCGAAACGGAGGTTGTTATCGCTAGGTGCGCCGCTTAGCCTCGGCTCGTAATCCGGGGGAAACGCATGCTCGAAATCGCCAATCTTTCGCACACTTATCCGAACGGCACCGTCGCTCTCGACGACGTGAGCCTGTCGATTCCGCGCGGGATGTACGGGCTCCTGGGGCCTAACGGTGCCGGCAAGTCGACCCTGATGCGGACAGTCGCGACGCTTCAGGAGCCGACCTCGGGAAGCATCACCTTCGGCGACATCGACGTGCTGGCGGAGCCGGAGAAGCTCCGCAGGCGGCTCGGCTATCTGCCGCAGGATTTCGGCGTCTATCCGCGGGTTTCGGCCTATGCGATGCTCGACCAGGTTGCGGTGCTGAAGGGCATCACGGCCAAGGCAGAGCGCAAGGCGGTCGTCGAGACGCTCCTCAACCAGACCAATTTGTGGGCGGTCCGCGACAAGAACATCGCCGGCTTTTCAGGCGGCATGCGGCAGCGCTTCGGGATCGCACAGGCGCTGATCGGCAACCCCGAACTGATCATCGTCGACGAGCCGACAGCCGGACTCGATCCGGAAGAGCGCAACCGCTTCCTTAACCTGCTGGCGGCGATCGGCGACAATGTCGTTGTGATCCTTTCGACCCACATCGTCGACGACGTCGCCGACCTGTGCCCGCGAATGGCGGTTCTCGCCAACGGTCGGGTGCAGCTGGAAGGCAGTCCTGCGGAGCTTATCGCCTCGACCCGCGGCAAGGTGTGGAAGAAGACGGTCCCGCATTTCGAGGTTGCGGAATATCAGGAAACTCATGAGGTCATCTCGACCCGCCTGTTCGCGGGGATGACGATCATCCACGTGCTCTCCCCCACTCAGCCCGAGGGCTTCGAGCCGGTCGAGGGCGGTCTCGAGGACGTCTATTTCTCGACCCTCTCCACGCTTCGCCGCGCGGCCTGAGCGGAGTCAGAGGCATGTTCCTGGGAATCATGCGGTTCGAAGTCCGCTACCAGCTCCGCAACCCGGTTTTCTGGGTCGGAATCGCGATTTTCTTCCTGCTCGGCTTCGGGATCACCGCGAGCGAGAACGTCAGCATCGGCACGCCGGGGTCGGTCCATGAGAATTCGCCCTATGCGATCGCCATCGCGACGGCGATCCTGACGCTTTTTTACCTGTTTATCGTCACCGCCTTCGTCGCCAATGCGATCGTGCGCGACGACAGCAGCGGCTTCGCGCCGATCGTTCGCGCGACCCCGGTTTCGAAGAGCCAGATCGTCATCGGCCGGTTCCTCGGCGGGCTGATGGTCGCCTGGATCGGCTACCTTGCGGTGCCGGTGGGAATGGCGATCGGGTCGATGATGCCGTGGGTCGACCCTGAAACGGTCGGACCGCAAAAGCTCTCTTATTACGCTTGGAACTATGCGCTGTTCGCGCTTCCCAACATCCTCCTGACGAGCGCGCTCCTGTTCGCGCTCGCGACCACGTTGCGGTCCATGATGGCGTCGTACATCGGCGCCGTGCTGCTGGTAATGGGCTATCTCGTCACAACCAGCATCGTCGGCCAGAAAATCGAGTATCGCGACACGTTCGCCCTCTGGGAGCCGCTCGGCAATGGCGCGCTTCGCGAGGCTACCCGCTACTGGACCCAGAGCGAGATGAACGGCCGGCTCGTCGAGCTCGGCGGGACTTTGCTGTTCAACCGAATCTACGCGATCGTGCTCGGCTGCCTGTTCCTCGCGTTCACAATATGGCGTTTCTCGATGACCGAGCGGGCGCCGTCCAGGCGCAAGCTCCGCAAGCTCGCGAAGCGCGAAGCGAAGGCGGCGCGGGTCGCGGCGGTCGCTCCGACCCCCGGCGGCGGCGAAATCGTCGCCCGCGAGTCCAGCCCGTCGCGGTGGACCCAGTTCATGATGCGGCTTCGGGTCGAGGCCCGGCAGGTGCTGACCAGCCCCGGCCTAATCGTCCTCGTTCTGTTCGGGATCGGCAATACCGCGGCGATGCTGTGGCTCGGCCAGTCCACCTACGGAACCAGCGACTATCCGACTCTTGCGGCGACGATCTCGAGCGTTCGCGGCGGTTTCGGGATCATCATCATCATGATCGCCGTCTTCTACGGAGGCGAACTGGTGTGGCGCGAGCGCGACCGCAAGCTCAACGAGATCCTCGATTCGACGCCGGTGCCAGCCTGGATCATGACTGTCCCGAAGATCGTGGCCATCTTCGCCGTCCTGCTCCTGGTCAATGTGGGGGCGATGGCGACGGGCCTCTTCTACCAGCTGGTGGAGGGCGCGCGCGAAGCTGGAGTTGCCGAATATCTCGCCTGGTTCATCGTCCCCGCGGCGATCGACGGCCTGCTGATCGCGGTGCTCGCGGTCTTCGCGCAGGTGCTCAGCCCCAACAAATATGTCGGCTGGGCGATCATGTTCGTGTGGTTCGTCGGGACGATCTTCCTGTCGAACATGGGCTATTCGAACCCCCTCTATAACTACGGCACCACGCCAAGCGTGCCGCTGAGCGACTTCAACGGAACGGCCGGCTTCTGGAAGGGCGCGGCGGTGCTGCAGCTCTACTGGGCTCTCTTCGCCCTGATACTGGCCGTCGTTGCCCACCTGCTGTGGCCGCGCGGGACCGACCTTGGGCTGCGCGTGCGCGCCCGGCGGATGCGACGCACCTTCGCCGGCGCCCCGATGGTGCTTGTCGCCGCAGCGGCCGCCGCGATGCTCGCTACCGGCGCCTATGCTTATTACAACATCAAAGTCCTCAACCGCTACGTGACCTCGGACGATGCGGAGAAATATTCCGCCGATTACGAGCGCAAGTACCTGAAGTACGAAACGCTCCCGAGGCCGACGCTCACCGACGTGAAGCTCGACGTGAAGCTGTTCCCCGAGCAGCGGCGGCTGGTCGTTGACGGGCACTACGGCCTCAAGAACACGACGGATTTGCCGATCCGCGACGTCCACGTCCGCAAGCTCGACCAGGACGCAGAGTTCCTGAGGCTCGATTTGGCTGGCGCAAAGCTGGTCTCCGAGGACGAGAAGTTCGGCTATCGCATTTACCGGTTCGACCAGCCGCTCGCTCCCGGAGCGACGACGAGCCTGACATTCCGCTCGCGCATCTGGAACCGCGGCTTCCGGGCGAGTTCGCCCGCTACCGACATCGTCGACAACGGCACGTTCGTGAACAATTTCGCTTTCGCGCCGGTGATCGGGATGAACCGCCAGAACCTGCTCAGCGACCGGACGCAGCGGCGGCGCCAGGGCCTTCCGCCCGAGCTTCGCCCGGCCAAGCTGGAGGATCTGAAGGCGACTGCGCGCAACTACATCGGATCGGACTGGGTCAATTCCGACATCACCGTGACCACCGATGCCGACCAGGTTCCGATCGCGCCGGGCAAGCGCGTCTCCGACGTGACCCGAGGCGACCGCCGGACTGCGCGCTTCGTAAGCCCGGCGCCGATCCTCAACTTCTTCTCGATCCAGTCGTCGGATTACCAGGTCGCCTCTCGAGACCACAACGGCGTCAAGCTGTCGGTCTTCTATCACGAGGGCCACGACTGGAACGTCGCAAAGATGCTTCGGGCGATGGCGGCCTCGCTCGACTATTACCGGGCCAATTTCGGGCCCTATCAGTTCGACTATGCCCGGATCATCGAGTTCCCGGGCTATGCGAGCTTCGCCCAGGCGTTCGCAGGGACGATGCCTTATTCGGAATCGATCGGGTTCAACGCCAAAACCAACGATCCCGAAAAGATCGATTTCACCACCTATGTGATCGCCCACGAGATTGCGCACCAATATTGGGCGCACCAGGTGATCGGCGCCGACATGCAGGGCAATACGGTGACGAGCGAGACCCTGGCGCAATATTCGGCGCTGATGGTGATGAAAAAGCTCTACGGCCCCGACCAGATCCGGCGGTTCCTCAAGTATGAGCTCGACAATTACCTGAGCGGCCGAAAGGGCGAGGCGGTCGAGGAGCTTCCGCTAAACCGGGTCGAGAACCAGGCCTACATCCATTATCGCAAGGGCGCAGTGGCGATGTACCTGCTCCAGGAACGGCTCGGAGAAGACGCAGTCAACCGGGCGCTGGCGCGCTTTGTCGACAAGTTCAGGTTCAAGGGCGCTCCGTACCTTCGGTCGACCGACCTGATCGCCGAGTTCCGCAAGGAAGCGAAGACTGACGAGCAGCAGCAGCTGATCACCGACCTGTTCGAGAAGATCACGCTTTACGACCTCAAGGTGAGGGACGCGACGACCCGGAAAGTCGGCGGGCAGTGGGAGACGACGCTGACCGTCGCCGCCGATAAATTCTACGCCAACGGCAAGGGCGACGAAACCAGGGCGAAGCTCGACGAGCCGATCGAGGTCGGCCTGTTCGCCGCCCGGCCGGGGCTCGGCGCCTTCTCTTCCAAGGACGTGATCGTGATTTCTCGGGAGCCCATCCAAAGCGGCTCCCAGCGGATCACGGTGCGGACAAGGGAGAAGCCGGCATTCGCCGGGATCGACCCGTACAATTTCTACATCGACCGCAACAGCGACGACAATGTGAAGGCAGTCACCGCGGACTAGCAGCCCCCTTTGCCTTTGCCGCCACAGCCGCTAGACGGAGCGGCGCCAGCTTCCGTTCATCTGCGGTGGGGGAGGGAAGCGGCTTTCGACTCTGCTTGCACTTCTGACCTGAGGCACGTCTTTGGCGCTCACTCCCGACAGTCCCGACGCACCCAACGAAGCCTTCCTCCGCGAGGTCGACGAGGACCTGCGTCGCGACCAGCTCGAGGGATTTGCCAAGACCTACGGCAAGTGGGTGATCGCTGCGGTCGTGGTGTTTCTCGCGGCTGTGGCCGGCTATCTCTATTGGCAGGACCGGCAGGAGAAGAAGGCGGCCGCCCAGTCCGAAGAGCTGATGTCGATCTATGCCGACATCGGCAACGGCAAGATCGAGCAGGCAAAGAAGCGGCTCCAGCCCCTCGAATCCTCCGACGTCGCCCTCGTCCGGTCGCTGGCCTTGCTCAGCGAGGCGGCAATAGCGATGAATGCCAACGACCGCGACACTGCGCTCGCCAAGTTCCGCGCGGTAGCGGCGGACGAGGATGTTCCGGAACCCTATCGCAATCTCGCGCTCATTCGGGCGACGACGATCGAATTCGACCAGCTCAAGCCCGAGGAAACGGTGTCGCGGCTGCAGGCGCTGGCAAAGCCGGGAAACCCATGGTTCGGGACGGCAGGCGAATTGACCGCAATGGCCTATCTCAAGCAGGGTCAGAAAGACAAAGCAGGACGCGTTTTCGCAGCAATCGCCGCGGACAGGCAGGTGCCGGACTCTATCCGGAGCCGAGCCGTCCAGATCGCCGGCACATTGGGAGTGGACGCATCGGCCGCGCTCCCGCAGCCAGGCCAGACAGGAAGCAGTGAATGAACAAGCTTAGGATTGTCGTCCTCGTCGCCGGCGCGATCGCCGCCAGCGGATGCGGGCTTATCAAGAAGAGCACCAAGACCGCGCCGGTTGTCGGCGAGCGGATTTCCGTTCTCACCACCGAGATCGACGTGACGGTCGACCCGACGACCGCTTCGCTGCCGATGACGCTTCCTGCCCCGGCCGTGAACTCCGACTGGAGCCAGTCGGGCGGAAATGCGTCGAAATCGATGGGTCATGTCGCGCTTCCCGCCTCTATCGCACGGGCGTGGCAGGTCTCGATCGGAAGCGGCACCAGTCTTGCCGCCCGCCTCGCCGCTGCACCGATCGTCGGCAACGGGCGGGTCTATACGATCGATACCACCGCCACCGTCCGTGCCTTCGACGCCCGGACGGGGACTGGGGTGTGGTCGACACAGTTCGGGACCGAGAAAGGGAACGATGCGGCGTTGTTCGGAGGCGGAGTCGCCTTTGCCAACGGCCGCATCTACGCGACCAACGGCCTCGGCTTCGTTGCTGCACTCGATGCCTCCAACGGCGGGATTGTCTGGCAGGTGCGGCCCGGCGGGCCGATGCGCGGCGCTCCGACGGTTGCCGGAGATGCGGTTTACGTGATGAGCCAGGACAACCAGCTCTACTCGCTCAAGACAGCGGACGGATCGGCCAACTGGAGCCAGGCCGCGGGGCTTGAAGTCGCGGGAATCTTCGGCGTCGGCTCGCCCGCCTATGCGCAAGGCACGATCGTCGCCGGATTCTCGTCCGGCGAGCTTAATGCGTATCGCTACGAAAACGGCCGCGGAGTCTGGCAGGATGCGCTGGCAAGGACCAGCATCCGAACCAGCGTGTCGTCGCTGTCCGACGTCGACGCCGACCCGGTCATCGACAACGGCCAGGTGATCGCGATCGGGCAGGGCGGCCGGATGGTCGCGCTCGAGCTGATTACCGGCCAGCGGATGTGGGAGCTCAATGTCGCCGGAATCGCAACCCCCTGGGTCGCGGGTGACTGGGTGTTCGTCGTTACCGACGATGCCAAGCTGATGGCGATCGCTCGCGCTACTGGAAAGATCCGCTGGATCTCGCAGCTTCCCGAGTATCGCAACGCCAAGAACAGGTCGGGGCGGATCAGATACGTCGGCCCGCTCCTCGCCGGTGGACGGCTGATCGTTGCAAGCACCCAGGGCGCACTGATGTTCGCCGACCCGCAGACGGGCGCGGTCCAGGGCCAGTCGAGCGTCGGCGCAAGCGTGAGCCTGCCGCCGGTGGTCGCCAACAACATGCTCTACGTGCTCGACGACTCAGGACGGCTCCACGCCTTCCGCTAAGGCTGGACGCGCGGCGGCGGGGCCTTAGAGAGGCGCCATGCCGCTTCCCACCGTCGCCATTGTCGGCCGCCCGAACGTGGGCAAGTCGACGCTGTTCAACCGTCTCGTTGGTCGGAAGCTGGCGCTAGTCGACGACCGCCCCGGAGTTACCCGCGACCGGCGCGAGGGCGAAGCGCGGCTTCTCGGGCTCGAGTTCCGGGTGATCGACACCGCCGGCTACGAGGACGAGGACCCGCACACCCTTCCAGGGCGGATGCGGCAGCAGACCGAAGCCGCGGTTCGCGACGCCGACGTTGCCTTGTTCCTCATCGACTCGCGCGAGGGAGTCACCCCGCTCGATTCGGAAATCGCGCGTTGGCTGCGGGTCGGCGAGACGCCGGTCGTGGTCGTCGCCAACAAGGCGGAATCGCGCGCCGGCGAAGCCGGAGTGCTCGACGCCTACCGGCTCGGCCTGGGAGACCCGGTTCCGCTAAGCGCCGAGCATGGCGAGGGGGTCGTCGACCTCTTCGAGGCGCTTCGGCCGCTGGTCGAGAAGGAGGAAGCACCCGACGAGGAGCCAAACGAAACCGAGAGCGCAACGCTGAAGCTTGCAATCGTCGGGCGGCCGAACGCGGGGAAGTCGACCCTGGTCAACCGGATGCTCGGCGAAGAGCGGCTGATTACCGGGCCCGAGGCGGGGATCACCCGGGATTCGATCAGCCTCGACTGGGAATGGCAAGGAAAGCCGGTCCGCCTCGTCGACACGGCGGGCCTGAGGAAGCGGGCGAAGATCACCGACAAGCTGGAGAAATTGTCGAGTGCGGATGCTCGGCGGGCGATAGACATGGCCGAGGTCGTGATCCTGCTTCTCGACGCGACTCGGGGCCTGGAAGCGCAGGACCTGAGGATTGCCGAGCAGGTGATCGACGAGGGGCGGGCGCTGATCGTCGCAATCAACAAATGGGACGTGGCCGAATCTGCCTCGTCTCTGTTCAACGGAATCAAGGGCGCGCTCGAAGATGGTTTGGCGCAGATCAAGGGCATACCCGTGCTCACCGTCTCTGCGAAGACCGGCAAGGGGATCGACCAGCTGCTCGGCGCCGCTTTCGAGCTTCGCGAGCAATGGTCGCGGCGGATCGGGACCGGCGAGCTCAACCGCTGGTTCGAGGCGGCCGTCGAGGCGAACCCGCCGCCTGCGCCCGGGGGCAAACGGATCAAGCTTCGCTTCATCACCCAGGTGAACACCCGTCCGCCGAGCTTCGTCGTCTTCGGAACCCGGGTGGACCAGCTGCCGGAGAGTTATCGCCGCTACCTGCTCAACTCGATCCGGCGCGAGCTCGGCGTCGGGCCGGTGCCGCTGAGGCTGACCATGCGCTCGCCGAAAAATCCGTTCGACCGTTCGCGCTAAGGAGAATTTTACCCTTTCGGCGCTACCATTCGGGGCGAGGGACCACTGCCCGACACCGCGGGCGTCGAGGAGATTTGGGTGAGCGACGGCCAGGACATCGTCGACTGGGTGCACTTCGAGCGCAGCCGCACCGAGCTGGGTCCCGGTTTCATCCGGATCCTCAGCTATTTCCGCGAGGACGGAAGCAAGTCGGTATCCGACATCGAGCAGGCGATGCGCGAGCAGTCCGCGGCCGGGCTGGTCATTCCGGCACACACGCTAAAGGGCGAGGCTCGCCAACTGGGTGCGGAGCCGCTCGCCAAGATCGCCGAGCTCATCGAGACGACCGCCCGTTTCTGCGTGGAGAGCCGCCGTTTCCCCGACGAGCTGGTCAGGGACGTCGTCGAGCTTCGCCGGACGTTCGAGCAGACCGTTGAACAGTTCGAAAAGGCGACCAACCCGCTCGTCTCGCGCAACCGGCCCGGTCCCGCCGGCTTTGGCCGCAAGACCGGCAACCAAAGCTTCGGCCGGATCTAGGCGGTCGCCGCCGCTGGCGCGGACCGGGACCTGCGCATCGGCTGAAGCTTGCCCCGAGAGAGGCTTCGCCACACCCATTCGAACGGTCCGTAGGTGAAGCGGTCGAGCCACGGTTTCGACCACAGCAGCATGATCAGCCAGATACCCGGAACCGCAACCGCCCAGGCCTGCGCGCGCGACAAGTGGCCGAACAGCGCCAAGCCGTCGCCGTAGAAGATGAGAGAGGCCAGGATGCTGGTACCGAGGTAGTTGGTGAAGGCAGCACGGCCGACCGCTGCAATCCGGGCGGTCAGCCAGCCGCCGGGGCGGATCATCAGGACGATCAGCGCGGCATAGCCAAGCGCCATTGCGATATGGGCGGGGGCACCGAACCCGTAGTTTGCGCCCAGAATCAACCAAGGCGGGAAGCCGAGATCGATCAGCGTCAGGCCGCTTGCGACAGAGAAGATGGCGCCGATCGCGATTCCGCCCGCCGCAATGCGAATGTAGGTCCGCCGCGGCCAGTCGCCGGTTAGGAATCCGCTGCGCAGGCCGGCCACGCCGATAAGCATCAGCCCGAGCGTTTCCATGAAGAAAGCGAACAGCCCCGCGAAAGGCTGGAATTTCTGCTTTTCGAACCGCCGCGCAGTACGCTCCGGCCACTTGCTCCTGTGGGTGATGGTTTCCTGTTCAGCCTTCTTCGGGTCGGTCACCGACAGCTTGCTGATGCCCTTCCATGATTTGAGTTCCTCGGACGTCGCGGTGCGGCTCTCCACCTTCTGCTGCACGTCGTGCATGTACCAGCTGCCGCCGCTGAACATCGCCGCGTTGAGGAACAACAGCGCTCCCGCCCAGATGAGGATCGTCTTCGTTCCGCGGCGGAGGAAGAAGTAAGCGGCCATTCCGGTGAAGGCATAGGAAACCAGGATGTCGCCGAACCAGATCAGGTAGAAATGCATGAGCCCGAGCACGAACAGGACGGCCATTCGGGAATAATGGACCCGGGCGCCGCTCTCCCCCTTGGCCAGAGCGCGGTTGAAAACGAGCGCCGACGATGCGCCGAACAGGATCGAGAACAAGGTTCGCATCTTCTCGTCGATGACGACATGATTGATGAACCAAAGGTACAGGTCGGCGCCGCTCGCCCCGCCCGCCGCTGCGGGGTTCAGGTAGGCGGCCTGGATCAGCGCGAAATCGATGACGTTGACCGAGAAGATGCCCATCACCGCAATTCCGCGGATGACGTCGAGAGTCAGGATCCGGCCGGGTGAAGTCGTGGCCATCGGTCAGGCAGCGGCGGGAAGCGGCTCTCCGGCCGGACGCTTGCGCATCGGCTGGAGCTTGCCCCGGGCGAGGCTCCGCCAGGCCCATTCCATCGGGCCGTAGTGGAACCGGTCGAGCCAAGGCTTCGACCACAGCAGCATCAGCGCCCAGACCGGCGGCACGAGAAGCCACGCCTCGCCGCGCGAAAGCTTTCCGTAAAGGTCGAGGCCCATGCCGTAGAAGATGAAGGTCCCGATGAACGTGCAGAGCAGATAATTGCTGAACGCCATCCGGCCCACTGCCGCGAAGCGCGCTCGCAGTGCCGATGCGTTGCGGAACAGCAGGATGATTAACGCGGCGTAGCCGCTGGCCATGATGGGTCGGAATATTGGTGTTGCGATCTGCGTCGCGGTGAACATTTCCACCGGCGCGAAGCCGGCAAGCCAGGCTCTCGCGCCGAGGAAGCCATAAACGGCGAGGCCGACTCCGAGACCGAACACTGCGACCCTGCGGTAGCTGCTGTTTTGCCACGTGCCGGTCAGGAAGCCCGACTTGTAACCGGCCATGCCCAGCAGCATCAGCGCGATCGTTTCGAGCCACAGCGGACCGAGGTCGAGGGGGTGCAGCACTTCCATCACCTTTCCGCCGCTAATCGGTTTCGAAAAGTCGGGCATCGCGGCATTGAACCGCGTCGCGATGTTCCTGTGTTCGGCCCTGTCCTTCGCCAGCCGCTCAGCGCTCGGGGTCAACTCCTCGATTCGCTCCTTCCACTTCTTGGTGACCTCGGGCGACGCATCGCCGCGCTTGACCTCGTAATATTCGGGGATTTCCTTGGTGAAGAAGTAGACCGGAGGCGCGGCGTGGATCACGAACAAGACCGCCGCGATCACCATCAGCCATTTCGCCCGCAGCTTCCACATGAGGAACGCGGCCATGCCGACGGCCGCGTAGTGGGTGAGGATATCGCCCCACCACAACAGCGCCCAGTGAAGCCAGCCGATCACGAGCAAGACGATCATTCGCGCATAATGTGTGCGCCAGGGGGAGCGGGCCGCCTTGACCGCCTGCTCGGCGACCAACAGCATCGATGCCCCGAAAAGAATCGAGAACAGGCTGCGCAGTTTTCCGTCGACCAGGACGAAGTTGAGGAACCACATCAAATGGTCGCCGAAGCCGTCGAAGCCGTAGGCTGGCGGATAAAAATAGGCGAACTGCAACATCGCCATTCCGACGACATTGACGGAGAAGATTCCCATCACCGCGATTCCGCGGACGACGTCGAGAGTCACGATTCGGTTGCCGCGGGTCTCGGCGGGCAGTGTCGCCATGGAAATTCCCTCCGGTAGCGGAGGTGTTATACCGAACTAATACAGCCGTGCCAAGGAAATTCGAAGCTGTGCCGGAATTACTCCTTGATCGGTTCCGACTGCAGCTGGATGTAATTCTGGAGGCCCATCGACTTGATCATCTCGAACTGGGTCTCGATCGCGTCGACGTGGCCCTCCTCGTCCTTCAGCACCTCGGCGAAGAGGTCGCGACTGACGTAATCGTGCGCCTTCTCGCAGGCGGCGACGCCGTTGCGGTACATCTCAACCGCTTCATATTCGGCTTCAAGGTCGGCTTTTAAGATCTCCTCGACGCTCTCGCCGATTCGTAGCCGTCCGAGCGCCTGGAAGTTCGGCAGTCCCTCGAGGAAGAGGATCCGCTCGGAGAAGCGGTCGGCGTGCTTCATCTCATCGATCGACTCGTGCCGCTCGAACTCGGCGAGGCG
>DATAKH010000174.1:0-2637 GCA_036261735.1 Sphingomicrobium sp. | reverse complement strand
GACGGTCTCGAGCAAGTCGTGCCGGTACTTGGCCGCCTTGTCCTTGAGCTCGTCGGGGATGTCGACATAGTCGAAGTTCGCGCCCAGCGATTCATCCTGCCAGACGATGCCGCGCATGTTCACGAGGTCGACGACGCCCTTGAGATCGCTCTCCGACCCGATCGGGAGATACATAACCAGCGGCTTTGCGCCGAGGCGATCGATGATCGACTGGACGCAGAAGTAGAAATCGGCGCCGGTGCGGTCGAGCTTGTTGATGAAGCACATCCGCGGGACCTTGTACTTGTCCGCCTGGCGCCACACCGTCTCCGACTGCGGCTCGACGCCGGCAACGCCGTCGAACACCGCGACCGCGCCGTCGAGCACTCGAAGCGAGCGCTCGACCTCGATGGTGAAGTCGACGTGCCCAGGCGTGTCGATGATGTTGATCCGGTGGTCGGGCCCCTGCCCGTCTTCCGCCTTCCAGAAGGTGGTGGTGGCGGCCGACGTGATCGTGATGCCGCGCTCCTGCTCCTGCTCCATCCAGTCCATCGTCGCCGAGCCCTCATGGACCTCGCCGATCTTGTAGGACTTGCCGGTGTAGTAGAGGATTCGCTCGGTCGTCGTCGTTTTGCCGGCGTCAATGTGGGCCATGATGCCGATGTTGCGATAGCGTTCGAGCGGATGGCTGCGGGCCATTTCAATTCTTCCTTGGCGATGTGGGGAGCCGGCATGCGCCGGCTGGCCACGATATAGGTACGATTCTTACCAGCGCCACCCGCCGGCGTGCCGGCGGGAGACTGTTACCAACGATAATGGCTGAAGGCGCGGTTCGCTTCGGCCATCCGGTGCGTGTCCTCGCGCTTCTTCACGGCGTTGCCGCGATTCTGCGAAGCATCCATCAGCTCGCCCGAAAGCCGGCCGGCCATGGTCTTTTCGGCGCGAGCGCGCGCAGCCGAAATGAGCCAGCGGATGGCAAGCGCCTGGGCGCGCTCGGGACGCACTTCGACGGGAACCTGATAGGTCGCGCCGCCGACACGCCGCGAGCGGACCTCGATGCCCGGCTTGATGTTGTTGAGAGCGTCGTGGAAGACCGCCAGCGGGTCCTTCTTCAGGCGAGCCTCGACGGTGTCGAGGGCACCATAGACGATCCCTTCGGCGACCGACTTCTTGCCGTCTAGCATCACCGAATTCATGAACTTGGACAGGACCAGGTCCCCGAAACGGGGATCGGGCAGGATTTCGCGCT
The DNA here is from genome assembly GCA_036261735.1 of Sphingomicrobium sp. Lineage (GTDB taxonomy): Bacteria > Pseudomonadota > Alphaproteobacteria > Sphingomonadales > Sphingomonadaceae > Sphingomicrobium. The sequence goes on along the minus strand of DATAKH010000174.1, from coordinate 1,409 downwards.
TTTCTGGGCGGCGACGACGGGACATGCGATTGTTCCTTTCTCTTCAGCCTGTTCCGGAACACGTCCGGGGCTTACTCTCGCTTGGTTATTTGGGACGCTTGGCGCCGTATTTGGAACGCGACTGCCTGCGGTCCTTGACACCCTGAGTGTCGAGCACTCCTCGAAGCACGTGATAGCGAACGCCGGGCAAGTCGCGCACACGGCCGCCGCGGATCAGCACGACGCTGTGCTCCTGGAGGTTATGGCCCTCGCCGGGGATGTAGCTGATCACTTCGCGCTGGTTGGTCAGGCGGACCTTGGCAACCTTGCGAAGCGCCGAGTTCGGCTTCTTCGGGGTCGTCGTATAGACTCGGGTGCAGACTCCGCGCTTTTGCGGGTTCTGCTCCATCGCAGGGACCTTCGACTTGGCCTTCTGCGGGTCGCGACCCTTGCGGATCAGCTGGTTAATCGTCGGCATGAAGCCCTTCACCTTTTTATATGCCGGAAATCCCGGCGGTTACTTTGCTCAACAAAAAGAGCGCGGAGCCAAAGCAGCTTCTCTGGCCGCCCGGCGACGCGCAAGTTGAGCAATGTTCAGCTCTTTTGCCCGCTCGCAACTGAGACACAGGTCGCGCGGACGGCCGGCCCAATAGCTTCGGCGCCCGCCAGCGTCAACGCCTGTCGGGCAAAGCAGCGTCAATGTGGGGCGAGCGGCGGAACAGACAAGACGCGCGCTCCGTTGGCTGGGGGTTCGCGACTCAAAAGGCCGGTGCTCGACATGTGGAAACGACTTCGCCCGGCGCTTCTCGCGGCCGCGCTCGCAAGCTGCGGCGCAGGCGATGACTCGGCCAACCGAACCAATGGAGGAGGACCAGTGGCAAACGACACCCTCACCAGATTCACCCTCGCCAGCGAAGACTTCCAGGACGGGAAGCCGATCCCCGCCGTCCACAGCTGCGACGGCGCCGACCGGTCCCCGGCGCTGAGCTGGGACGAGCCGCCGCTGGGAACGAAAAGCCTGGCGCTGATCATGGACGATCCCGCCGCGCCCGACGGCACCTTCCGGCACTGGGCGGCCTATGACATTCCGGCGACCACCCGCTCGATCTCCCGCGGGGAGAGCGTCGGCAAGCAGGCGGCCAACGATTTCGGCAAGTCCGGATATGGCGGCCCTTGCCCGCCCAAGGGTCATGGCGTGCACCATTATCACTTCAAGCTCTACGCGCTCGACGTCGACGGCCTCACCGTCCCCGCCGACGCCAAGGTCGAGCAGGTCGAGGAGGAAGCCCAGCGGCACGCGATCGCCAAGGCCGAAATCGTCGGTACTTTCGAGCGGTCGTAGCTATCGGAGACGATGCGCCGCTAGTCGCTCATAATAAGGGCGGCAGCGGTCAGCTAGCGCCCGTGTGTTCGCCGGCAGGTGGACCGGC
>DATAKH010000166.1:0-1921 GCA_036261735.1 Sphingomicrobium sp. | reverse complement strand
TTCAACGCCGCGGTGGAGGCGGGGCTTCTGGCGCTGGCGGTTGCAGGAATCCTCGGCACCGTGGTCGGCGCATACTACTACCTCAAGGTCGTCAAGATCATGTATTTCGATGATCCGGCGGCGCCTTACGCGCGCCATCGAGCGCCGGTTGAGGGGTTGCTGATGCTGATTGCGGCGCTGCTCGTCTCGCCGCTCGGCTACTTACTCATCGGACCGCTCGGCTCCATGACAGACCGCGCGGCGGGATCGCTGTTCTGAGCCGAATCCGGATCGTCGAGACCACCGGCTCAACCAACGCGGATCTGTTGGCGGATAGCTCTGCGGTCGAGGGGGATTGGCTCGTCGCGCTGGAACAGACGGCGGGAAGGGGCCGCCAGGGGCGCGAGTGGCTGACCAAGGCCGGCAATTTCTTCGGAAGCACCCTTGTAGAGATCGCAAGCAGCGATCCTCCGGCACAGTCGCTCTCCCTCGCTTCAGGGCTTGCGCTGATCGAAGCCGTCGATGCCGCCGCGCCCGGCCTTCCGCTGTTGCTCAAATGGCCCAACGACTTGCTCCTCGACTCAGCAAAGTTGGGCGGAATCCTGCTCGAGCGGGCGGGCGACCGCGTCGTCATAGGCTTCGGGGTCAATCTCGTGGCGGCTCCAGAAATTCCCGATCGCCCGGCAGCGCACCTTGGGGGGCGTGTTTCGCCGCAGGCCTTCGCACCGTTGCTTGCCGGAGCGATGAGCCGAATGGTGGCCTTGTGGCGGTCTGCGCGGCCGACGGAGTTCGCCAGCGCATGGCTGGCGAGAGCGCACCCGGTGGGCAGCCAGCTTTCCGTTCACGGCTCCGACGCCGGGGCGGTGCACGGCCGTTTTGAAGGAATCGACCCGGACGGCACCCTTCAGCTGCGTTTGCCCGACGGAAGCGTCCGTGCCATTCACGCCGCCGACGTGACCCTGGGATAGACATGCTTCTCGCCATCGATGCCGGAAACACGAATATCGTCTTCGCGCTGGTGGACGGCGGCGAGATTCGCGGGCGCTGGCGAATCGCGACCGACCCGCGGCGGACGGCCGATCAATATTCGGTGTGGCTTTACCAGCTGCTGGCGCTGGAAGGCCTGTCCAAGGACGATGTGGACGCGGTGATCATCGGCACGGTTGTGCCGCGCGCGCTTCACAACCTGGAGGTCCTCTCAATCAAATATTTCGGGGTGAAGCCGCTGGTCGCGGGGCAGGGCGAGGCCGGCTGGCCGATGGCCCTGGACGTCGACGAGCCGCACAATGTCGGTGCCGACCGTGCCCTCAACGCAATCGCCGCCCACGCCCGGCACGAAGGCGATTTGATCATCGTCGATTTCGGGACCGCGACGACTTTCGACCTCGTCGGCAGCGATGGCGCTTACAAGGGCGGGATCATCGCTCCCGGAATCAACCTGTCGATCGACGCGCTGGTCAATGCAGCCGCAAAGCTTCCCCGGATCGCGATCGAGGCGCCCGCGGACGACAGCGTTGTCGGCCGGACCACCGAAAGCCAGATGCTGATAGGCATCTACTGGGGTTATGTGGCGATGATGGAAGGGCTGATAGCCCGGATGAAGGCGCAAGTCGGGCGCGAAGTTACCGTCGTCGGCACCGGCGGGCTCGCCGCCCTGTTCGACAAGCGGACCGACATCTTCGACGCTGTTGAACCCGATTTGACGATACAGGGGTTGAGTCTCCTGTACGAAGGACTGTCGGCGGGCGAATGATTCCCGGAGAAGAACTGCTGTTCTGCGCGCTCGGCGGCTCGGGCGAAATCGGCATGAACGTCAATCTCTATGGCTGCCGCGGCCAGTGGCTGATGGTCGATCTCGGCCTCACCTTCGCCGACACCTATTATCCCGGAATCGACCTGATCCTCCCGGAGCTGGAGTTCATCGAGCGGCAGCAGGACCGGC
>DATAKH010000165.1:0-3063 GCA_036261735.1 Sphingomicrobium sp. | reverse complement strand
TCGATGCTTCGCCGATCAGCGCCGTCACCATCCTCGGCCGCCGCGGGCCGCTGCAGATCTCGATGACTCCGAAAGAACTTGGCGAGCTCGGCCATCTCGATGCTTCGACGCCCGTAGTCGACGCGGCCGATTTTCCGCCGGATGAGGCCGATGAGGCGCTCGAGCCGGGGCAGCGCAAGTCCGTTTCGATCTTGCGCGAATTCGCGGCCGACGGGCCCGACGGTTCGAAATCGACGCGGATGATCTTCGACTTCTTTGCCAAGCCGCTTCGCATCGAAGGTGAGGGCAAGGCGGAGCGTATTATCGTTGAGCGGACGAAGCTCGACGCGGAGGGCCGAGCCGCCGGAACCGGCGAAACCTACGAGGTGCCGGCATCGCTGGTGATCACCTCCATCGGCTATTCGACGCCGCCGATGGAAGGCGTCCCGTACGACGAAAGCGGCGGCAAATTCCTCAACGAAAACGGTAAGATAGACGACAGGCTCTATTGCGTCGGATGGGCTCGCCGGGGTCCGACCGGAACCATCGGGACCAACCGCCCCGACGGCTATGAAGTGGCCGCTCGGATCGAAGGCGAGATGCCGCCCGGAAGCTCCAGCAACCGCAGGGGGGCGGAAGGGCTGAAGGCGTTGCTCGGCGAGCGCGGCGTGATGCCGACCGACTATGACGATTGGCGAAAGATCGAGCGGACCGAGACGGAACGGGCGCGCCCGGGAGCGCCCCGGGAGAAGTTCGTTCGCGCCGAGGACTGGCTGAAAGTGGTCGGCCGCTAATTCGTCGGTTGCGCTGGAGCCCACCCACCTCTATCTAGCCGCGGCCTTGGCTCCCGCCGCGACCGCATGTCGCTTGGGGCGGGTTCCGGTCGGGGAGTAGCTCAGCCTGGTAGAGCACTGTCTTCGGGAGGCAGGGGCCGGAGGTTCGAATCCTCTCTCCCCGACCAGCTTTGCCTTTCGGCCGTCCGGGGGACGGCTGAAAGCCAAAGCTCCGACGAATGTCGTGTCGAGCAGCACATGCCGTTACGACCGATCGAGCGTCCCCGCTCCGATGTCGCCGATTCTTGTCGTCCCCGTCAGCGCCATCGCTACCCGGATTTCCTCCTCGACGAGCTTCAGTACATGGGCGACTCCCCGTTCGCCGGCGGCTGCCAGGGCATAGGCCCAGGCGCGGCCGAGGAGGACGAAATCGGCCCCAAGCGCGAGCATCCGCACGACGTCCAGCCCGGAACGCACTCCGCCGTCGACGAGCAGCGGCACCTTGCCGCCGACGGCTTCCGCCACCCGCGGGAGCGCGCGGGCCGTCGAGCTGACCCCGTCGAGCTGGCGGCCGCCGTGGTTCGAAACGACGATTCCGTCCAACCCTCGAACGACCGCCTCCCGCGCGTCGTCAGGATCGAGAATGCCCTTGATGACCAGCGGGCCGTCCCATTGGCTTCGAATCCATTCGACATCCTTCCAGGTGACGCTGGAATCGAAGTTGGCGGCGACCCAGCCCATCAGGTCGCCGAGCGCGGCTCCGGACCCGAGCAGCGGTTCCAGATTGCCGAGCGTCATCGGGCGCCCGAGCATCGCCACGTCCCACGCCCAGCCGGGACGCCCGAGCACCTGCCACAGCCGCCGCGAACCGCCGCTCTCTCCGGGCGCGCTCGACAAGCCGGCGCGATAGTCGCGGTAACGGGTCCCAGGGACGGCGAGGTCGACGGTGAGCAGGATCGCCCCGCATTGCGCGGCCTTCGCTTGGGCGATCATGTCGGAAACGAAGCCCCGGTCCTTGACGATGTAGAGCTGGAACCAGAAGCCTGGCTCGGCCCTTTGCGCCACTTCGCCGGTCGAGCAGGCGCTCAACGTCGACAGCGTGAACGGGACCCCGGCTTCGGCGGCCGCCCGTCGCGCCTGCACCTCGCCGCGGCGTGCATAGAGGCCCGACAGCCCGATCGGCCCAAGCCCCACCGGCATTGCCCAGCGCCTGCCGAACAGTTCCGCAGCGATGTCGATTTTCGAAACGTCGCGAAGCACCCGCTGGCGGAGCGCGACAGCTTCGAGGTCGGCGATGTTCCGCTCCAGTGTCACCTCGGCGTAGGAACCGCCGTCGAGATATTCGAACAGGAAATGCGGAAGCCGCGCCTTGGCGAGCGCGCGGTAATCGCCGACGCTTGCCGCCCCCCTCGGCACCCTAGGTCGCGAACCCCGGGTCCAGCCGGTACGCCTTGCGCTTGAGCGCCGGCCAGGCGAGCAAATTGGCGGCGACGCTGAGGCCGGCCGCACCCTGCTCGGCGGTCACTTCGGGCGCGCCCTGAGGCGGCATGTTGACGTTCTCGCCGGCCGACAACGCCATCACCTGCGCCTGGCAGGCGCGCTCGAGGAAATAGAGCTTCACGAAACATTCTCCGACCGACTTGCCGACCGCCAGCGTGCCGTGGTTGCGAAGGATCAGCCCGCCCTTGTCGCCGAGGTTTGCGACCAGCCGCTCGCGCTCGTCGAGGTCGACTGCGACGCCCTCGTAATCGTGGAAGGCGATGTCCTGGCGCACCAGCATTGCCGTCTGGGTCAGCGGCAGTAGCCCTTCCGAGTGCGCAGCGACGGCCTGGCCCGCCGGTGTGTGCAGGTGCATCACAGCAAGCGCGTCCTCGCGCGCCATGTGGATCGCGGAGTGGATCGTGAAACCGGCCGGGTTGGTGATGAAGGGCGTGGGGTCGACCGGATTGCCCTGGACATCGACCTTGACCAGCGACGAGGCGGTAACCTCCTCGAACATCAGCTGGTAGGGATTGAGCAGGAAATGGTGCTCCGGCCCCGGGATCCGCGCCGACAAATGGGTGAAGATGAGGTCGTCCCAGCCGTAATGCGCGACCATCCGGTAGGCGGCGGCGAGATCGACCCGGATCGCCCATTCCTCGTCGCTGACCTTGCCTTCAAGCGACGGGATTTCCAGCGAATCGAGCGCGGACAGGCCCGCCATCCCGCGGTTCATGCTCTCGACCCGGTTCATGCCATCGCCTCCTGCTGCTCCGGGTGCGCGGCCGCGAAAGCGGGAAGCGCCGTAGCGTTGGAGTCCGCGCGAACCAGG
>DATAKH010000156.1:0-2158 GCA_036261735.1 Sphingomicrobium sp. | reverse complement strand
TGCTGTTCGCCGCCGGAAAGGGTTGCTGGGCGGGCGCCCGAGCGGTCGCCGAGGCCGACCCAGTCGAGCATTTCGCCAACCGCGGAGGCGATCTCCGCCTCGTTGCGACCCGCAATTCTCAGCGGAAGCGCGACATTGTCGAATGCCGAGAGATGGCGGATGAGCCGGAAGTCCTGGAAGACCACTCCAATCCGCCGGCGGAGCGCGGGAAGCTCTTCCCTCGCGGCGTCGCCGAGGTCGTGCCCAAACAGGCGAATTCGCCCGCGGGTCGGCCGCTGGGCGAGGTACAGCAGCTTCAACAGCGACGTCTTTCCCGCGCCGGAAGCTCCGGCGAGGAAGTAGAAGCTCCCTCGAGACAAGGTGAAGTCGAGGTCGCGGAGCACTTCTGCACCGGTGCCGTAGCGTAGGCCCACGCTTTCGAATTGAACGATGGAAGCCAGCCCAACCCTCCCCACACGCCTGCACGACCTTTCGCACGAGGGGGCCGCCTTGCCAACGCCCACGCATTCCTGTTTACCGAAGGCCGGTTAAGCTTAAGGCGCGCGGCACATGATCCTCACCTGCCCGTCGTGCGGGACGCAATATGCGGTAAAGGACGGCGCGATTCCTCGAGCCGGCCGCAAAGTTCGGTGCGCCTCTTGCGGGCACAGCTGGCACCAGATGCCCGAGGACGCGGAGGCTGCCGGGCAGGAGGCTGACGCCACTCCAGTTCCGGAGCCCGCACCCGAGCCCGGTGACCCGGCTGCGACGGCAAGCGCGTTCGAACCGTTACCCGGAGAACAGGAGCCGGTTGGCTACGAGCCGACGGAGCCGATTTCGCCCGGTGCGGAGCTGGTCGAAGGGCCGACGGCCGTTCCGGTCCCGCCGCCGGGCGAAGAGCCCTGGCCGGAGGCGAGAAGCGATGAGGAGCAGTTCGACCCTTACAAGGAGGTCCCCGACAGCGAGGAGATCGCCGCCGTCGAAAGCGAAAGCCGATCGGACCGCAAACGCAACTGGCTGATGGGCGCGGTCATCGGAATCATCCTCGTCTTCGTCATCGTCGCGGCGCTTTGGCTGCTTGCGCCGGATTCGCTGCAGCAGCGGCTTGGCTTCGCCGCCGCCGCTCCGACCCCGCTGCAGATCGCTCCTGGAAGGCCCGAACGGCAGAAGCTGGCCAGCGGCAACGAGCTCGTGGTGGTCAGCGGGCGGGTCATCAACCCCAGCGCCAAGACCCAGCAGGTGCCCCCGATCGAAGCTCAGCTGCGCGACAAGGGGGGCCGGTTGCTCTATTCGTGGACCATCGCCCCGCCGGCGCGGACTCTTCCGCCGGGCGGGACAGCGACGTTCAACAGCGCCGAGATGGATGTCCCCGCCAGCGGACTCGATTCGACTGTGACGCTGACGCTAAAGAGCTGATTCGTCAGGGAAACTCGACCAACCGGACGAGTCTTTCGATACCGTCGGCCCCACGCATCTTCCTGTCGCTCACAGTTGCAACCTGCGGCACGCTCCCGGTGCTTACCCGCTCCCCGGAAACGATCCGGACCGTCGCTGTTGCTTGCGCAGCCAATTCGATTCTGGGCGGTGGAACCGCCGTCGCCCCGTGCGAAGCGGCTGCCGCAGAAGCGAGTAGGACGAGCAGAACCATAAGCCGGTGTAACGTCGCGGGGGCCGAATGGTAAACAGCCTATTAAGCACAGTCCCGATACGGGATTGCGAAGCCGCCATTGCGCGCTTGGAATCGCTTTGATAGAGGCGCGGACCTTGCCAGTCGGACGGCTCTTGCCGTCCATTCTCATGCACGTGCGGTCGTGGCGGAACTGGTAGACGCGCAGCGTTGAGGTCGCTGTGGCCGAAAGGCCGTGGAAGTTCGAGTCTTCTCGACCGCACCATCACACGCAAGCCGACATGCCGGGGGCATGTCGGACCGTGTGATTTCGTTGAGGACAGTCGGGCAGCTGGGCGTGTTGCGACTGCGTCGCAAAACCAAGATCGGCTGAATAAGTCGTCCGAGACGACTATTGGGAAGAGGCGATCCGCGGACTTGGTCCCAGAGTCGTCGAGCCGGTCCGGACCACTGGATGCTCGTCGGTAACTCTCACTTCCAGGTTCAGGTCGGCTGGAACCCCGACGACTTCCGCCGAGGTTTTGGCGAGACGGATCCGGTAGCTGCCATAAG
>DATAKH010000153.1:0-10252 GCA_036261735.1 Sphingomicrobium sp. | reverse complement strand
TTGTCGATATGGTCTTCGTTCCGATAGCGGGAGCGATCGGGATAGTCGTGATCCTCGGCGCGGTCGCGCTTCGCTGGCTGGCGTGGCGCCGAACCGGATTTTCGCTCGACGGCAACCGGATCCTGATCCGCAGCGGCTGGTGGCGCCGGCGAATCCTGATTCTCCCGATCCGCCGGATCCAGAGCATCGACCTTTCACAAAGCTTCATCGGCCGGTGGTTCGGAATCGCCGGCATCACCTTCGGAGTCGCCGGCGGAACAGGTCTGTCGATCCACAGGATTCCCGCGCTCAGCGAGGAAGCCGCGCGCAACCTGCGCGGCCAGCTGCTAGAGCATATCGAATGACCTTTGCGCTTGGCGTTGAGCGGTCGATCAGCGGGCAGCCGTGGAAATGGCGCGGCGCGCGCGAGCCCGCCGCCGGAATGGATTCGCTTGTCGACGAGCTCCTGCTCGCCCGCGGCGTGCCTCGTGACGACCTCGGCCGCAACCGCGATCCGCGAATCCGCGACTTCCTCCCCGACCCGTCGGCGTTCCGCGACATGGACAAGGGCGCCAAGCGCCTTGCCGACGCTGTCGAGCGGGGCGAGACGATTGCGCTTTTCGGCGACTATGACGTCGATGGGGCCACGAGCGCAGCGCTCCTGACCTTGCTCCTGAGGCAGCTCGGCTCCGATCCGATGGTCTATATCCCCGACCGGCTGATGGAGGGTTATGGCCCGTCCGGAGCGGCGCTCGTCGAGCTCAAGAACCGCGGGGCAAGCCTGGCCGTCACGGTCGATTGCGGTGCCCAGGCGTTCGAGGCGCTCGAGGAGGCGAAGTCCGCCGGGCTCGACGTAATCGTCGTCGACCACCACCAGTGCGCGACCCTGCTTCCGGTGGCGTTCGCGATGATCAATCCGAACCGGCTCGACGAGGGCGAGATCGGCATGGCGCACGGACATGTCGCCGCGGTCGGAATGGCCTTCTTGCTCGGCGTTGCCCTGCTTCGCGAACTCAGGGGCCGCGGCTTCCTCGACGGACGCGAGGAGCCCAGAATCCTCGACCTTCTCGACCTCGTCGCACTGGGAACGGTCGCCGACGTCGCCAAGCTGCAAGGGCTCAACCGCGCGTTCGTCGCCCAGGGACTGAAGGTGATGGCGGCCCGGAAGAACCTCGGGCTTGTGGCGCTCGCTGAAGCGGCGCGGCTGGTCAAGCCACCTAGCTGCCGAGACCTAGGTTTTGCGCTTGGGCCCAGGATCAACGCCGGGGGCCGCGTCGGCAAGTCCGACCTGGGAGTCCGGCTCCTGACCTGCACCGACCCGGAGGAAGCGCGGGAGTTCGCCGCCGAGCTCGACCGCCTGAACGAGGAGCGGCGGGCGATCGAGATGACGGTCTGCGAGCAGGCCGAGGAGCAGGCGGCGAAACTCAACGGCGCCGCCGTGATTACCGTGATGTCCAGCGGCTGGCACCAGGGCGTGATCGGGATCGTCGCAGGCCGGCTGAAAGAGCGGTTCGGGCGGCCCGCCATCGTCATCGCTGAGTGCGAGGACGGAACCGGCAAGGGGTCGGGGCGGTCGATTTCCGGGGTCGACCTCGGAGCCGCGGTGCTCGCGGCGAAGGACAGCGGATTGCTGATCGCCGGCGGCGGCCATGCGATGGCGGCTGGACTGACTCTGCCGAAGGGTGGACTGGAACCATTCCAGGACTTCATCAACGAGCGCTTGGCGGCCGACGTCGAACGCTCCCGTGACGGGCGGGCGTTGCTGGTCGACGCGCTTCTGGCGCCGGGAGGGATTGTCGGCGGGCTCTGCGATTCGCTCGATGCGGGAGGCCCCTACGGCGCCGGCTGGCCCTCGCCCAAGATCGTGGCGGGCCCGGCCCGCCTGCTCCGGACGGGAATCGTCGGCAACGGCCACGTTCGCGGCCTTGCCTGCGGCGACGACGGCAAGAGCTTCAAGTGGATTGCCTTTCGGCAAGCCGAAACCGAGCTTGGTCAGGCCCTTCTCTCGTCGCCGGGGGACCGCCGCTGGTGGCTGGCCGGAAGCGTCAAGCGCGACGAGTGGAACGGCGGCAATGCGGCGGAAATGCATCTCGATGACGCCGCGCTCGCTTGACCCGTTCGGACCGCTCGCCTAACTCGCCCTCCGCTTTCCCGGCCCCATCGTCTAGCGGTCTAGGACGTCGCCCTTTCACGGCGAAAACACGGGTTCGAGTCCCGTTGGGGTCACCAATTTCCCGCATGCTGGGGGCATGCGGAAGAAATTGGTGACAGCCGGTGCCAGGCGTTACCTAAAGACTCAGCAATGCAACGCCGATGCTGATCGCCAGCGCGACCATGCTGGCGGCCAAAGCGATCGCAGCCGAAACGCCCTTCGCTCGCGCATAAGCCAGTGTCACCCCCAGCTTCACGGCCATGTTGGCAAGGATGGTTCCGCCGAGCGCTATTGCCGCAAGCTCGGAGGAAATAGCATTTTCCGGAAGCCCGCCGGCGGTGACGATCGCGGCGTCCACATCGAGGCTGCCCATGATCAGCAGCAGCACAGCAATCCCTTCCTGGCCGAAACTGGCCTCAGCCCAGCGGGCGACCACGGCGGCAGCCGCCAGGAACAGGAGGAAGGTCAGCGCTGGCAATAGCGCAATCGGGTTGCCGGGCGGCGCTGGGCCCTTCTGGTGCGGGGCGGAGCGATAGAGCCACCAGCCGGCAATGCCGCCGACGACCAGCGCAGGCGCGACCACTATGAGGAAATCGAGCAGGACCCGGGTCGCAATGATCGCGACGAGCACGATAACTCGCAGGTACATGACCGCGCTTGCCAGCGCGATTCCGGCCGGCTCCGCGCCGCCGCCTTCCTTGGAGCCGAGACGCTGCGCGAGCGACTGCGTAACCGCCGTGGAGCTATAGGCGCCGCCGATAACGGCCGTCGCGATCGTTCCATGCGTCGAACCGAACAAGCGGTTGGCGACGTAGCCGGCGAATGAGAAGCCCGTAACGAGGATTACCACCCACCACAGCTTCGACGCGTTCCACGCGCCATATGGACCAAAGGACTCGTCCGGCAGGAACGGCAGGACCGCCAGGGCGATGACCCCGAACCGGGCCAGTGCCTTCAGGTCGCGCTCGTCAAGTCTCTCGACGAGATTATGCAGGTCCTCCTTGAGCGCCAGGATGAAGACGACAATCGCGACCGAAGCCAGGGCCAGCGGGACTTCGCCAATGCCGGCGAGGAAGGCGATCGCGATGGTCGCGGCCGCCGCTATCGGGCTCGTCGAGTCCCCTTTCGCCTTCAGCTTCGGAGCATAAGCGATAGCGAGGTATCCGAGCATCGCCGCAACCACTGCGGCAGAGACGAACGGCTGGCTGCCGGCGAGCAGCCCCGAGATCCCAGCCGTAAGTCCCATAAGAGTGAATGTGCGGAAACCGGCGACCCGGTGCCCCTCGCGCTGCGATTGCAGCTTGAACCCGCGCTCGAGTCCCACGAGCGCTCCGACGGCAAGCCCAGCCCAGACCCGGATCGCCTCTTGCGCCCAGGGCTCGAGCGATTCGATCACCTGCCCAGCCTTTCAGCATGCCACCGCAAATGCTCGGCCATGAAGGTCGAGACGAAATAATAGCTGTGGTCGTATGCGGGCTGGCGCCTGAGCGTCAGGCCAATTCCGGCATACGCGCAGGCCTGCTCCAGAAGCTCGGGACGAAGCTGCTGGTCGAGGAAAGGGTCCTCGTCGCCGACGTCCACGAGCATCTCCGGAACTCGAGCGCCATCTTCGATCAGCGCCACCGCGTCATGCTTGCGCCAGGCGTTTCGATCCTCGCCGAGATAGCCGCCGAGCGCCTTCTGCCCCCAGGCCACCTGCGACGGCGCGACGATCGGCGAAAAGGCGGAGACGCTGCGGTAGCGAATCGGGCGGCGAAGCGCGATGGTGAGCGCACCGTGGCCGCCCATCGAATGGCCGGTGATCGCCTGCCGGTCCATGTCGACCGGGAATTCGCTGGCCACGAGCGCGGGCAGCTCTTCGGTGACGTAGGTCCACATCCGGTAATTGCGCGCGAACGGCTGCTCGGTGGCATCGACATAGAATCCCGCGCCGAGCCCGAAGTCCCAGCCGCCGGCAGGGTCCGTCGGCACATGCTCGCCGCGCGGGCTCGTGTCGGGGGCGACGAACGCGAGGCCAAGCTCGGCGCAGGCGGCCCGGTACTCGCCTTTCTCGGTGACGTTCATCGGGCTGCAGGTGAGGCCGGACAAGAACCAGACGACCGGAAGTGTCGGCCCTGTCTCCGCCTGCGGCGGAAGAAAGATCGAGAAGGTCATGCCGGTCGAGGTCGCCCCGGACTCGTGGCTGACCACCAACTGCCGCCCGCCGTGCGACCTGTTTTCGGAAACGATCTTCACGGTTACTCCCGCGGGTAGGAATAAAAACCGCACAGCTTGTTGCCGTCGGGGTCGCGCAAATAAGCGAGATACATCTTGCCGAATCCGCCATCGCGGATTCCGGGCGGCTCCTCGATGGCGGTCCCGCCGTTTGCAACGCCGGCAGCGTGCCAGGCGTCGACCTGTTCCGGGCTCTGGGCCTTGAAACCGACGGTCGAGCCGTTGCCGTGGCTGCACGGCTGGCCATCGATCGGCGGGCCGATCCCGAGCGAGCCTTGGCGGGTCATCCACCAATCCGACTTGCCGAAGTCGCGATGCGGGCGGATTCCGAGCGCGCCGAGCGTGGCGTCATAGAATTTGCGCGACCGCTCGCGGTCGCTGCAACCAAGCATGATGTGGCTGAACATGGTGTTCTTACCCCCTTAGTAGACGACGACCGAGCGAATGCTCTCGCCCGCGTGCATCAGCTCGAATCCCTTGTTGATCTCGTCGAGCTTGAGGACGTGCGTGATCATCGGGTCGATCGCGATCTTGCCGTCCATGTACCAGTCGACGATCCTGGGCACATCGGTGCGGCCCTTGGCGCCCCCGAACGCCGTCCCGCGCCAGTTGCGGCCGGTGACGAGCTGGAACGGACGGGTCGCGATCTCCTTGCCCGCTTCGGCGACCCCGATGATGATGCTCGTGCCCCAGCCGCGATGGCAGCACTCGAGCGCCGTGCGCATCACTTCGGTGTTGCCGGTCGCGTCGAACGTATAGTCGGCGCCGCCGTCGGTAATCTCGACGATCTTCGCGACGATGTCCTCGCGGGTCATGCCTTTGGTATTGAGGAAGTCTGTCATCCCGAACTTGCGGCCCCATTCCTCGCGCGCGGGATTTATATCGACGCCGACTATCCTGTTGGCACCGACGAGCTTCGCGCCCTGGATGACGTTGAGGCCGATCCCGCCGAGCCCGAAGACGACGACGTTCGAGCCAGGCTCCACCTTCGCGGTGTTTACCACGGCGCCGACGCCCGTCGTCACTCCGCAGCCGATGTAACAGCTGGTCTGAAACGGCGCGTCCTCGCGGATCTTCGCGACCGCGATCTCCGGCAGCACGGTGAAGTTCGAGAAGGTCGAACAGCCCATGTAATGGAAGATCGTCTCGCCCTTGTAGCTGAACCGGCTGGTGCCGTCGGGCATGACGCCCTTGCCCTGGGTGGCCCGGATCGCGGTGCATAGGTTGGTCTTGCCGGACAGGCACGCCTTACACTGGCGGCATTCGGGTGTGTACAGCGGGATCACATGATCGCCCGGCTTCACGCTCGTCACGCCGGGTCCGACTTCGCGGACGATACCGGCCCCTTCATGGCCCAGGATCGACGGGAACAGCCCTTCGGAATCGAGGCCGTCGAGCGTGTAGGCGTCGGTGTGGCAGATGCCCGTCGCCTTCAGCTCGACGAGGACTTCGCCCTGCTTCGGACCGTCGAGATCGACCTCGACGATCTCGAGCGGCCGTTTCGCTTCGAAGGCGATTGCGGCGCGGGTCTTCATTGATCATTCTCCAGCAGGAAGCGCCGAATCCAGGTGCCGACCCGCGCACTGTCGTTCGGCGCGTCGAGCGATTGGATGGCCAAATCGGGGTTGGGTAGGTCAGGCCGACGAGCCTCGATCAGCGCTTTTGCGAACTCGGGCGAGAATTCGGGATGGAATTGAAATGAGATCGCCGGGCGATCGGTCCAGGCCAGCGCAGCATAAGGCGTGAAATGCGACCGCGCGACGACGTCGGTGTTGGGCGGCTGGACGATCACCTGGTCCTGGTGCGAAGCGGGAATTGCGAGTGTGGCGCCGGTGCGGATCCACGGCTCGGGGTGGATGACGTCGTAGCTGTGAAGGCCGGTCCCCCAGCCCTTGTCGGACTTCTCGACGTGTCCGCCCAGCGCCTGCGCCATCGCCTGGTGGCCGAAGCAGATGCCGACCATCTTGCTGTCCCTGGCCGACCGGATGAACTCAAGAAGGTCCGGGATCCACGGCAGCGGGTCGTACACCCCGGCGGGGGAGCCGGTGATCAGAAAGGCATCGCCGGTACCCGTATTTCCGGGCAGTTCCCCGTTTCGAACGTCAAAGCTCTCGATGTCGAATTGCGACCCGAGCATTCGATCGAACATCTCGGGATAGGTGCCGAATTGGGCGGCGAGGTCTCCCGGTGGACGGCCGGTTTCCAGGATTGTCAGCTTCATGGCACCGCCTTGCCAGCTTGCGGCCGTTCGGCCAAGTTGAAGCGATGGCGAACGGGCTCGAAGGTCGGCACGCAGTGATCACCGGCGGCGGGACCGGAATCGGCGCCGCTGCCGCCGCGGAGCTCGCCAATGCGGGCGCAAAGCTGTCGCTTCTCGGGCGCCGAATGGGGCCGATCCAGGCCGCGGCGATCGGGACGGGCGGCACGGCCTTCCAGTGCGACGTAACCAACCCGGAGGCGATCGACTCCGCCTTCGCCAAGGCGCGCGAGGCGAACGGCCCGATCGAGCTGCTGATCGTGAATGCCGGGATCGCCGAGAGCGCGCCCTTCCACAAGATGACCCGCGAGAGCTGGGACCGCATCATCGCGACCAACCTCACCGCAGCGTTCGATTGCGCTCGCGCCGCCATCGGCGACCTGCTGAAGAGCGAGAATGGGCGGCTGGTGTTTGTCGCGTCCGTCGCCTCGATCCGGGGCGTTCCCTATGCCGCCCATTATGCCGCGTCGAAGCACGGGCTGCTCGGCCTCACGCGCTCGCTGGCCGCAGAATATGCGAAGACGAACCTGACGGTGAACGCGGTCTGCCCTGGCTATGTCGACACGCCGATGACCGACCAGTCGGTTGCGCGAGTTTCCGAAATCACCGGCCGAAGCGAAGAGGATTCGCGCGGTGTGATCACCAACATGAATGCCAGCGGCAGGCTCGTCGATCCGGACGCGATCGCGCGGATGATTCTGACCATCTGCCTGCCGCTCAGCCGCGACATCAACGGCGCCGCGATCACCATCGACGGCGGCACCAGCGCGTGAGCTTCGATCCCGCGACGTTCGCTCCGACCCACTTCCTGTGGGACTTCGCCGACGGGGTAGCGACGATCACGCTCAACCGGCCGGAGCGCAAGAACCCGCTGACTTTCGAAAGCTATGACGAGCTTCGTTACACATTCTACGCGCTCGTGAATGCGCGCGAGGTGAAGGCGGTGGTGATCACTGGCTCAGGCGGGAATTTCTGCTCGGGCGGAGATGTTCACGAGATCATCGGGCCGCTAACGAAGATGGACCGCGACGGGCTGCTGAAGTTCACCCGAATGACCGGCGACCTGGTGCGGGCAATGCGCGCCTGCCCGCAGCCGATCGTGGCTGCCGTCGAAGGCGTTTGCGCGGGTGCCGGGGCGATCCTCGCGATGGCCAGCGATCTAAGACTGGCATCACGCGACGCGAAAGCGGCATTCCTGTTCACCCGCGTGGGCCTGTCGGGCGCGGACATGGGCGCCTGCGCGATCCTGCCGCGGATCGTCGGCCACGGCCGCGCTGCCGACCTGCTGTTCACCGGGCGCAGCATGGGCGCCGAGGAAGGCTTTGCCTGGGGCTTCTGGAACCGGCTTAGCGACACCGTTCTCGCCGACGCCCAGGCGATCGCTCAAGATCTTGCGAACGGCCCGGCCTATGCCCATTCGGTGACCAAGCGGCAGCTCGACGCCGAGTGGGACGTCTCGATCAATCGTGCACTGGAGATGGAGGCCGACGCCCAGGCGGATTGCATGGAGACCCAAGATTTTCGCCGCGCCTACGAGGCCTTCGCTGCGAAGCGGAAACCGGTGTTCCAGGGCGACTGATGGCGGACCGCGGCTTTCTCTCCTGGCCTTTTTTTGAGGAACGACACCGCGATCTGGCGGCAAAGCTGGAAGCGTGGTGCGACAAGCACATTCACGATGCGGAACCGTCGGATGCCGATGCCGCGGTTCGCGCGCTGGTGAAGGAATATGGCCGCGCGGGCTTCCTGAAGCTTGCCGTCTCCGACGGCGATCGTCGCCCCGACGTGCGCAGCCTCGCCTTGTGCCGCGAAATCCTCGCCCGGCACCATGGCCTCGCCGATTTCGCCTTTGCGATGCAGGGGCTTGGATCGGGCGCGATCAGCCTGTTCGGCACCGTCGAGCAAAAGCGCGAATGGCTGCCCAAGGTCGCCGGCGGCGAAGCCATCGCCGCTTTCGCCATGACCGAGCCCGAATGCGGATCGGACGCGGCCAACATCCAGACGTCGGCAATGAAGGACGGGGACGAATGGGTGCTCGTCGGCGAGAAGACCTACATCTCGAACGGCGGGATTGCGGACTTCTACGTCACCTTCGCCCGCACCGGCGAAGGCGAAGGAGCGCGCGGGCTTTCAGTTTTCATCGTGCCAGCCGACTCAGTTGAGGTCGCGCAGCGCATCGAAGTGATCGCGCCGCACCCGCTCGCGCGGCTCAAGTATGACAATGTGCGCCTCCCCGCCGACGCGCTGATCGGCTCGCCTGGCGACGGCTTCCGGATCGCGATGGAGACGCTGAACCTGTTCCGAGTGACGGTCGGCGCGGCGGCGCTCGGCTTCGCGCGGCGGGCGCTCGACGAGGCGCTTCGCTTCGCGACAGATCGCCGGCTCGGCAGCGGCACGCTCGCCGACAACGCGGTGACCCAGGAGAGGCTTGCCGACATGGCGCTGGGAATCGATGCGTCGGCGCTGCTGATCTATCGCGCCGCCTGGCGGCAGGATGTCGGCGGAACCGACAACCGCCGCGCCGCCGCAATGGCCAAGCTCCACGCGACCGAGACGGCGCAGCAGGTCATCGACTCGGCGGTGCAGATGCACGGCGGGGCGGGAGTCACGAAAGGCGTGAAGGTCGAGGAGCTCTATCGCGACATCCGCGCGCTTCGAATCTACGAAGGCGCGAGCGAGGTGCAACGGCAGATCATCGCGCGCGACTTGCTGAAGGGGGCGGGCAGATGAAAGTTCTCCAACCGGCCGGGTGGCCGCGGCCGAAAGGCTATTCGAACGGGATCAGCGCCAGGGGCCGGATGATCTTCACCGCCGGGATCGTCGGCTGGGACGAGAACGAGATGTTCCCCGATCATCGCCTTCACGCCCAATTTGCCCAGGCGCTCCGCAACACCCTGGCGATCCTGGCCGAAGACGGCGCAGGCCCGCAGCATATTGTCAGGATGACCTGCTACATCAAAAGCCGCGAAGATTATCTTCGGGAGCGCGACGAGATCGGCGCCGCATGGCGCGAGATCGTCGGCAGCAATTATCCGGCAATGGCGATGATCGAGGTCAGCGGCTTCGTCGAAGCGGCTGCAGCGATCGAGATCGAAACGACTGCGGTGGTGCCGGACTAAGATGTACGACAGTTTCGTCCGCGACCGCCTGCCGCCACCGGAGCTGCTTCCGGAGTTCCGCTTCGACCTGCCGGAAGTGCAATATCCGGAACGGCTGAATTGCGCGGCGGAGTTGCTGAGGGGCGGCGATCCGGACTCACTCGCGGTCATCAATGAACACGGCCGCTGGACCTACGCTGACCTCGACGATTTCAGCGGTCGGCTCGCGCGGCTGCTGGTCGATGAGGAGGGACTGGTCCCCGGTAATCGCGTGCTGCTGCGCGGGCCCAACACGATGACGATGTTCGCCGCCTGGCTCGGCGTTTTGAAGGCCGGCGGAGTGGTCGTCGCGACCATGCCTTTGCTCCGCCCCGGCGAGATCGCGACGGTGATCGAGCGCGCGCAGATCAGCCACTCGATCGTTGACAGCCGCTTCATCGGCGACTTCCGCCAGGGCGCGGAGCACACGCACTTTGTCAAACACATCGTCAAGTACGACGGCGATTACGGGAAGGGCGAACTGGAGACGCGCTGTGCCTCGCTCGACCCGCTGCC
>DATAKH010000151.1:0-4456 GCA_036261735.1 Sphingomicrobium sp. | reverse complement strand
CCGCTCCCCGGGCGCGATGCGCCGAGTGAGCTGGCGGATTCGAAAAGGCGGGAGAACCCGCTGGGTCGCGCCGTTCGCGGTGATCACTAGGAGTTGCGGCTTCTTCAGCGGCTGCTGCAGGGCATTCAGTGCCGAAAGTCGCTCGGCCATAACCCGAAGCGCTGGCGAAGCGCGATCGTAAGGCAGGCAGTCCCACGCCGGCAGGGTGAGCACGTCGACGTCGGGCGCGAACAGCGGAACGGTGTCCGCCAGCGCCCGCATCGCCGCTTCGTCAGCGGCAACAACCACCGCCCTCGACGGCTTGCTTCGCCCGTGCGCGGCTCGCGACAAGTCGGCCGCGAGCCAAGGCAGGAAACCCGCTGGAACGCCTGCCAGCGTGAGCGGCTCTTTAGCCAACAGGATGCGCTGAAGCGGCTCGCTCATCGGCGGATTGGGATGTAATCCAGCTTCTGCAGCGCTTCGAGCATCGGTCCTTGGTAGCGTTCCGGAGCCTGAGCGGTTCCGGATGCCCAGGCGAGGATGTCCACGTCCTGCTCCTCCAGCAGCCGCTGAAGAAGCCGCAGCTCCTCCTGCTCACCGCCAACGGCGCGACCCAGCGAGTGCTCTCGCCTTTTCGAATCCGCCAGCTGACTCGGCGCATCGCCGCCGGCGACCGGGTCGATCGCGATTCCCTGATCGGCCAGCTGGCTGCCCTGGGTTACCAGCGCACCGACTCCGTCGCCGAACATGGCGAGTTCGCAGTCCGCGGCTCGCTCGTCGACCTGTTCCCTTCGGGTGAGCGCGACGCGCTCCGGCTCGACTTTTTCGGCGACGAGATCGAGAGCATTCGCCGCTTCGACCCAGCCGACCAGCGGTCGACCGGCTCGGCCAGGGCGTTCACGCTGATGCCGGCGTCCGAAGCTTTGCTCGACGATGACAGCATCAAGCGCTTCCGCGAACGCTATCGGGAAACGTTCGGCGCCGCCGCGACCAGCGACCCGCTGTACCAGGCCGTGTCCGATGGGCGGCGGCTGGCGGGCATGGAGCATTGGCTGCCGCTGTTCGAAGACCGGCTTTCGACCGTTTTCGATCATCTCGGCGACGGTGACGTGATCCTCCGCGATTCCGGGACCGACGGGGCGCTGGATTCGCGCTGGGAAGGTATCGATGACTATTTTCAGAACCGGACCCGGGCGATGCAGTCGGAACCCGGCAGCTATCGCCCGCTGCCGCCGGGCGCGCTCTATGCGCCGCGCGGCGAGTGGGAGGATGCCGTCCGCTGCCAGCCCGTCCACCGAAGCTCGCCGTTTCCGGAAGCCGACGGTGCGAAGACGATCGATTTCGGAGTCGAGGCGGCCCGTGACTTCGCTCCCGAGCGGGCGCGCAACGAGAATATCTACGAGGCGGTTGCCGAACATATCGCCAAGCTCCGCCGAAGCGGCCGCAAAGTCGTTCTCGCAAGCTACAGCAAGGGCGCCCGAGAACGACTGTCGGGCCTGCTCAAGGATCACGGACTTAAGGCGCAGGCGCCGGTCGACAACTGGCAGCAAGCGCTCGGAAGCAAGACACAGCCGGCGGTTCTAGTGCTACCGCTCGATCACGGCTTTTCCACCCCCGACGTGGCCGTGCTCACCGAGCAGGACATGCTCGGCGACCGGCTCGTCCGCCGCCGCAAGCGCCGCAAGAGCGCCGACGCCTTCCTCGCCGAAATCGCCTCCCTCTCGCCCGGCGACCTCGTCGTCCACGCCGAGCACGGCATCGGCAAATATGAAGGGCTGACTTCGATCCAGGTCGGTAAGTCGCCGCACGATTGCGTCGCCATCGCCTATGCCGGCGGCGACAAGCTCTATTTGCCCGTCGAGAATATCGAGCTTCTGAGTCGCTACGGAAGCGAAAGCGAAGGCGGCGCCACCCTCGACCGGCTTGGCGGCGAGGCCTGGCAGCGCCGCAAGTCGCGGATGAAGGAACGGATCCGCGAAATCGCGGGCGAGCTGATCAATGTCGCCGCCATGCGCGCGACCCGCCCGGCCACTGTGATCGCCGCCGATTCCGCCTTTCCGCAATTCGTCGACCGCTTCCCCTACGAAGAAACCGACGACCAGGAGCGAGCGATCGAGGAGGTCCTGTCTGACCTCGAGGCCGGTAAGCCGATGGACCGGCTGGTGTGCGGCGACGTCGGATTCGGAAAGACCGAGGTCGCGCTTCGCGCCGCGTTCGTTGTGGCGATGTCGGGCCAGCAGGTCGCGCTTATCTGCCCGACGACCCTTCTCGCACGCCAGCATTACGCAAATTTCATGGAACGGCTCCAGGGCTTCCCGATCGAGGTCGGACGCCTTTCGCGGCTCGTCCCGGCGGCCGAGGCGAAGCGCACGAAGGAGGGGCTGGAGAAAGGCACGGTCGACGTCGTCATCGGCACCCACGCGCTTCTCGCCAAGGGGCTCAAGTTCAAGCGGCTCGGGCTCGTCATCGTCGACGAAGAGCAGCATTTCGGAGTCGCCCACAAGGAGCGGCTGAAGTCGCTCAAGGCCGACGTCCACGTGCTGACCCTGACCGCCACCCCGATCCCCCGCACGCTTCAGATGGCGATGAGCGGCCTTCGCGAGCTGAGCGTCATCCAGACCCCGCCCGTCGACCGGCTGGCAATCCGCACCTACGTCACCCCGTGGGACCATGTCGTCATCCGCGAGGCGCTGCTTCGCGAGCATTATCGCGGCGGGCAGAGCTTCTTCGTCGCCCCGCGAATCGCCGACCTTCCCGACCTCGAGGAGTGGCTCCGCGAGGAAGTTCCGGAGGTGAAGTTCATCACCGCCCACGGCCAGATGAGCGCAACCCAGGTCGAGGAACGGATGAGCGCCTTTTACGACCGCAAGTACGACGTCCTGCTGTCGACCAGCATCGTCGAAAGCGGCCTCGACATTCCCAGTGCGAACACTCTGATCGTCCACCGCGCGGACCGATTCGGCCTTGCCCAGCTTTACCAGCTTCGCGGCCGGGTCGGGCGCGCCAAGGTCCGCGCATACGCCTATCTGACGACGCCCGCCGACCAGCGAATCACCGAGACAGCGGCCAAGAGGCTGCAGGTGCTCGCCGACCTGGACAGCCTTGGGGCCGGATTCCAGCTGGCGAGCCACGACCTCGACATACGCGGCGCCGGCAATCTTCTCGGCGACGAGCAGTCGGGACACATCAAGGAGGTCGGGTTCGAGCTCTACCAATCGATGCTTGAGGACGCGATCGTCGAGGCGAAGGCAGGCGGAGTGAAGCGAGAAGAGGACTTCTCGCCGCAGATCAGCGTCGACGCGCCGATCCTCATCCCCGAGGCGTACGTTCCCGACCTCGACCTTCGAATGGGCCTTTACCGGCGCCTTGGCGACCTGGAGGACAAGGACTCGATCGAGGAATTCGCCGCCGAGCTGATCGACCGGTTCGGTCCTCTTCCGGACGAAACGTCGAACCTGCTGAGGATCGTCGAGACGAAGCTCAACTGCAAGAAAGCGATGGTCGCGAAGCTCGACACGGGGCCGCGCGGCGCGGTCGTGACGTTCGCGCCGAGCGGCTTCCCCGACCTCCAGGGCCTTCTCGGCTATATCGATCGCCTGAAAGGCTCGGCCAAGCTCAGACCCGACAGCAAGCTCTCGGTCAGCCGCGACTGGCGAACACCCGAAGACCGGCTGAACGGTGCTCTCCAGCTTTCGCTGGGGTTGTCGCGGGTCGCCGCCGCGGGCCAGCGCACGATGGAGCCTGCGTGAACCGATTCGGCTCCCCGTCGCTTTGCGATTATGCTTGGCAGCCATCCGGAGTAGCGACTTGAGCCCGAACGATTCCTCGACGCCAGCGAAGTCTGCGAAGGGCGATCTCGCAAGCCTCGGGATCGGGCTGCTCTCGTCTCAGACGGAGGTCGCGAAAGCCGCTGCGGCCATGCTTCGTCGCCGCTATCGTTGGGCGGAGTCAGACTCCGCTGAAACCCTGGTCGCACTGGGCGGCGATGGCTTCATGCTCCAGACGCTTCACCAGATGCTCGAAAGCGGCCGGCCCCGGCCTGTGTTCGGAATGAACCGCGGTACCGTCGGCTTCCTGATGAACGATTGGCGGCTTGACCGGCTAGCGGAGCGGATCGAGCAGGCAAAGGCGATCCGCGTCGCCCCGCTAGAAATGACGGCGCGGACGGTGAGCGGTGAGACGTTCACGAGAGCGGCGATCAACGAGGTCTCGCTCCTTCGCGAAACGCGGCAAACCGCGAAGATCGAAGTGTCGGTGAACGGCCATGCAGCCATTCCCGAGCTCGCTTGCGACGGAGTCCTGGTGGCGACACCGGCCGGCTCGACCGCCTATAATCTGTCCGCCGGAGGGCCGATCCTTCCGCTCCAGGCCAAGATGCTGGCACTGACCGCGATCAGTCCTTTCCGGCCGCGCCGCTGGTCGGGAGCGATCCTTCCCGACGACACCGACATCTGCCTGCGCGTGCTGGAACCTCAAC
>DATAKH010000149.1:0-15614 GCA_036261735.1 Sphingomicrobium sp. | reverse complement strand
GCCGGCGCACACTGCATGGATGCGACCGTTCGAGCGGTGGGTGCGGATCGAATGCTCCGACTCTTCGACCCCGATATAATAGCCGGGTAGCGCTTCCCTTAACGGTGCCGCGGTCGGTTACCTCCCGTTTCGGGTCCCAGTCCGTAACCCGGCTGTTCTCGAAGACGTGGCTGCCGTCGCCGGTAATGGTCTGCGCGAGGCCGGCGACGAATTTGATCGGGTGGAATTGCGCCTGGTCGTCCCAGCGCATTGCCGCCTTGACGTCAAACGGGAGGCCGGTGTCGCGAGTGACGCTCGCGGGCAGGCCGAGGCGGCGAGCGAGCTCGACCTCCTTTTCGATTTCCTCCACGTGCCCCTCCTCGCGCGTGTAGACGTAGGCGGGCACGGTCTCGATGTCGGCGTCGAAGCCGTAAGTGCGGGACAGCTCGACAATTCGGCGAAGCCCCGTTTCCTGCGCATCGGCGTAGAGGCGGGCTTTGTCTTCCCCGAACTTCTTCTCGATCGTTCGGTAACGAAGGCCGTGCTGCGACGTGACCTTGGCCGTTGCCTTGCCCGAGACTCCCTGCCCGACTCGCCGGGCTTCGACGACCGCGGCGGTCATGCCGGCATCCTTGATCATTCGCGCCGCGGCAATGCCGACTATGCCGCCGCCGACGATAGCGACGTCGACATCCAGGTCGCCGTTAAGTGCCGGGAAGCTGTCCGGAGAGCAGGTGTCTTCCCAGTAGGTCCGGCGATTCTGCGCACTCATTGCTCGATCCTCTTTCCCGTGGAGCGGTCGCTCCTCGGTTAGAGTCATCGGCGCAGCTTCGGGTTCCCTCTGCTAGTTGCCCGCGAACCGGTCGGTCGCGCGCACCAGTGCGTCGATCATGCCCGGTTCGTTGAACAGGTGGCCGCTGTCGGGGATGATCTCGAGCTCCGCTTCGGGCCAGCGCTTGTGAAGCGCCCACGCCGCTGCGGGCGGGGTGCAGCAGTCGTGCCGCCCCTGGCAGATGACCGCCGGGATGCCCTTCAGCTTGGTCGCGTCGCGAAGCAGCTGCCCTTCGTCGAGCCAGCCGCCGTTGGACATGTAATGGTTCTCAATGCGCGCGATCGCGATCGCTTTTTCGGAATCGGTGAATTCCTCGACCACATGCTCGTCGGGAAGCAGGGTGACGATGTCCGCTTCCCACTTGCTCCAGGCTTTCGCGCATTGCAGCCGAACCTCGGGATCATCGCCGGTCAGCCGCTTCCGGAAAGCTTCGACGAGATCGCCGCGCTCCTCCTGCGGGATCGGTGCGACGAATTCTTCCCACTTGTCCGGGTATAGCTGCGACGCGCCGCCTTCGCGGTACATCCAGTCGAGCTCGTAGCGGTCGAACAGGAAAATGCCGCGAAGCACCAACTCCGTCACCCGGTCGGGGTGGGTCTCGGCATAGGCAAGCGACAGGGTCGAGCCCCACGAGCCGCCGAATACCATCCATTTGTCGACCCGCGCGATCTCGGTTCGGAGCTTCTCGATGTCGGCGACGATGTCCCAGGTCGTGTTCGCGTCCAGGCTGGCGTGCGGAGTCGATTTGCCGCAGCCGCGCTGGTCGAACAGCAGGATCTTGTACTTTTCGGGATTGAACTGGCGCCGGTGGTCGGCGCTGATTCCGGCGCCGGGGCCGCCGTGAAGGAAGACGACCGGCTTGCCGTCGGGGTTGCCGCACAATTCCCAGTACAGGCTGTGGCCGTCGCCGACCTCGAGCTTGCCGGATTTGTAGGGCTCGATCGCCGGATAGAGGGTTCGGCGCTGGGTGCTGTGGATATCCATCTAGAAGCTCATCTCCGAATAGACTCGGCTGACGTCCCCTTGCCACCTGCCGTGATAGAGGTCGAGGAGCCGCTCCGCCGGGGTCTTGCCGCTGGCGACGATTTCGTTGAGCGGGTCGAGGAAACCGCCTTCGTTGTCGCCAGCCGAATTGAGGCGCGCGCGGCGGGTCAGGCCGTCCGAGGCGATCTGGAGCACGGTCCGCGCCAGGTCGTGCATCGTGCCTCCGCCGGGCACAGGAGCGTTGAGGGCTACCTTCGGAACCTCGCGCCGAAGCTGCTCATGCTCCTCGTTGCTCCAGTTTTTTGCGAGGTCCCAGGCGGCGTCGAGCGCCTGATTGTCGTAGAGGAGTCCGACCCACAAAGCCGGAAGCGCGCAAATCCGGTTCCACGGGCCGCCGTCGGCGCCGCGCATTTCGAGGAAGCTCTTGAGACGGACCTCGGGGAAGATTGTCGACAAATGGTCGATGAAATCGGAAATCCTGGGCTTTTCTCCGGGAAGTTGCGGCAGCTTGCCGTCGAGAAAGTCGCGAAAGCTCTCGCCGGCGACGTCGACATATTTGCCGTCGCGGAAGACGAAATACATCGGCACGTCGAGCGCATAGTCGCAGTAACGCTCGTACCCGAAGCCGTCTTCGAAGACGAAGGGGAGCATGCCCGTCCGGTCGGGATCGGTGTCTTCCCAGATGTGGCTTCGGTAGCTCAGATAGCCGTTCGGTTTGCCCTCGGTGATCGGAGAATTGGCGAATAGCGCCGTCGCCACCGGCTGGAGCGCGAGCCCGACGCGAAACTTGCGGACCATGTCGGCTTCCGACGAATAATCCAGGTTGGTCTGGATCGTGCAGGTGCGCAGCATCATGTCGAGGCCGAGCTTGCCGACCTTGGGCATGTAGCGCAGCATGATCCCGTAGCGGCCTTTCGGCATGACCGGCAGCTCCGAGCGCGCCTTGTCGGGCCACATCCCAAGCCCCAGGAATCCGACTCCCAGGCGCTCGCCGATCGCCTTGCACTGCTTTAGATGGCGATCGGCTTCGGTGCAGGTCTGGTGAAGGTTTTCGACGGCCGCGCCCGACAGCTCGAACTGGCCCGCCGGCTCGAGGCTGATGGTGCCGTCCGGCCCGCTTAGCGCAATGACGTTGCCGCCCTCGATCACCGGCCGCCAGCCGAACTCGGTCAGCCCCATCAGCAGGTCGCGGATCCCGCCCGGCTCCTCATAGGATGGCGCCCGATGATCGGCGCAGCGATAGACGAATTTCTCGTGTTCCGTGCCGATGAGCCAGGTCTCGCGGGGCTTCTCGCCGGCCGAGAATGTCGCCAGCAGGTCGGCGCGGCTCTCGATCGGCGGGCTTTCGCTGTCGTCGGTCCGCGTCGTCATGTGCGGCGGCGCTTAGCGCCAGTCCCCGGCCAGCGCCATATAGATCGTGAGCGCCGCGAGCGCTGCTGTTTCGGCGCGCAGGATTCGCGGGCCAAGCGAGATTGCAACCACATTGCCTTGGCCCCGGATCGCGTCGCGCTCGTCGTCGGTGAAGCCGCCTTCGGGGCCAGTGAGAATGACCGCGGCACCGGGCTGAAAAGCGGTTGCTGCTGCTTCGCCTCCTGCCTCGTCCGCGAAGTAGAGCGTCCGGGCTCCGTCGCGCTCGGCAAGGAAGCGTGCCAGCGGAAGCGGCTCGGTGATTGCGGGCAGGCGAGTGCGGCCGCATTGCTCGGCGGCTTCGATGGCGATCGATTGCAGGCGCTCGAGCTTCACCCGCTCGACGATCGTGCGATGGGTTATGATCGGAACCAGCCGCGCGGCGCCGAGCTCGGTCGCCTTTTCGACCAGCCAGTCCGTTTGCGCTCGCTTGACCGGAGCGAAGGCGAGCCAAACATCGGGGACGCTCTCCGCTTCCCGGGTGCAGCGTTCGACCAGGAGAGTCATTCGCTTTTTGCCCGTGTCCGTGATCCGCGCGAGCCATTCGCCGGACTCTCCGTCGAAGACGAGCAGTTCCGCCCCCTGTCCGAGGCGCAAGACGTTCCCGAGGTAGTTAGCCTGGTCGGGGTCGAGCACCACGGTCGCATCGGCGGCGAGTGGCCGACGCAAGAACAGGCGCGGCAGACTTTTCGGCGGCCAGGCTGGAGTTGCGGGCATCGGGGTGGCTTAGCGGCGCGGCCGCGAAGGCGCTACTTACTTGCTTTCGATGAGCGGCGGCCACCGCACAAACCGATTAGATCGCGGTAGTAACATAATGTTCGAAGGTGAAGTGAGCGCTCGCTTTCCGTCTTAGCATCTTGTGCAAGATGCAATGTCGTTATGTAACGCTTCAAGAAATACGACTTATACATCGCATCCTACCGTTCGAAGCGCGAGCTCTCTTCTTCTAAACCGCCAACGCGTGAATATTGATTCAGCTCCAAAAGGTTCATTATGTTTGCACCTGATTATTTATAACTCATTGAACCATTATTTAACGACAACGTTCAGCTTGAGCCAGCCGGGCGCTGCTGCCACACCGGGTCGTGATCAGCAGAACAGACATTGTTCCTGACAGCGAGCGGCGTGGATTCATCGGCGCGCTTCCGCCGCCGCTTCGGCCCTATGGCTCGCTGATGCGGCTGGACCGTCCGATCGGGACGTGGCTCCTCTACTGGCCGTGCGCGTGGAGCCTCGCACTGGCGGGGGTTGGCAGCCGCTGGGACCTGTTCCTGTGGTTCGCCCTCGGCGCCTTCGCGATGCGCAGTGCCGGTTGCGTCTACAATGACATCGTCGATCGCGACCTCGACCGTCGGGTCGAACGCACCCGGCTCCGCCCCCTCGCAAGCGGGCGCGTTCCTCTGGCGGGCGCTTGGGTGCTGATCGCGATCCTGCTGTGGGTTGCGCTGGTCGTGCTTCTGCAATTGAACCGGATCGCGCAGGTCGTGTCGCTGACCAGCGTCGCGCTGGTTGCGGCTTATCCTTTCATGAAGCGGATCACCTGGTGGCCGCAGGCGTGGCTCGGTCTTGTCTTCTCCTGGGGCGCGCTGGTCGGCTGGCCCGCGGTCACCGAAAGTCTCGGCTGGCCGGCCTTGCTGCTGTGGTTCGGGAGCATCGCCTGGGTGGTGGGCTACGACACTTTATATGCGATCCAGGACAAGGAGGACGATGCCCTGGTCGGCGTCAAGAGCAGCGCCCTCCGCCTCGGCGACAAGGCCGCGCTCGGAGTCGGCCTGTTCTATGCCGTTGCGGTGATGTTGTGGGGCGCGGCCTTGTGGTCCGTCCGGCCCGATTGGCTCGCCCTCGTGGCGCTGGTGCCCGCCGCTCTGCATCTTGCCAACCAGGCGCTTCGTGCCGATCCGCGCGACGGCGAGCTCGCGCTAGCGCTGTTCCGCGCCAACCGCACCTGCGGGTTTCTTGTTTTCCTCGCCATGCTGGTCGTCGGCGTTTCGAGCCGCTAGTCGGCGGCGCATGCTTTCTCGAGACGAATCCAGCGCCGCGGCGGAGCGGCTGGTCGAGCGCGCATGTCGCGCCGGCGCCGAGGCCGCTGACGCGCTTTATGCCTCCAGCCATTCGATGGACGTCGAGGTTCGGCTCGGCGAGCTCGATCATGTCGGCCGCTCCGAAGGCGAGAGGATCGGCCTTCGAGTCTTCGTTGGAGCACGCTCGGCATCGGTCGCCTCGTCGGACCTGTCGAGCGAAGCGCTCGACGAGCTGGTTGCGCGGGCGCTGGCCATGGCCGCCGAAGCGCCGGAGGACCCCTACGCCGGCCTTGCTCCGACGGAGCTTCTCGCGGGCGCCCCGTTCCCCGACCTGGACTCGACCGATCCGCTCGAGCCCGATCCTGCCGAGCTTCGGATTCGGGCGCTAAGTACCGAAGCTGCTGCCCTTGCCGTGCAAGGTGTTGCGAATTCCAGTGGTGCCTCGGCAAGCGCTTCCGGCTCGACTATCGCGCTCGCCACGTCCGCGGGATTCGCAGGCGCCTACCGCGCAACCTCCTACAGCTGCTCGGCGAGCGTGATCGCCGGCGAGGGAGCGACG
This sequence comes from Sphingomicrobium sp., assembly GCA_036261735.1. Lineage (GTDB taxonomy): Bacteria > Pseudomonadota > Alphaproteobacteria > Sphingomonadales > Sphingomonadaceae > Sphingomicrobium. Next base: position 9,832 of record DATAKH010000149.1, on the reverse strand, counting down.
ATGCAGCGCGATTCTGCCTGGCATAGCGCGCGCCATTTGTCCGATCTCGATTCCGCCGAGGATATCGGCCGCCTCGCCGCCGAGCGCGCGGTCGCGAGGCTCAACTCGCAACGGCCGAAGTCGGGCAAGATGGCAGTATTGTTCGACCCGCGCGTTTCGCACACGTTGCTCGGCCATCTCGCCGGCGCGATCAGCGGCTCGTCGGTCGCCCGCAAGTCGAGTTTCCTCCAGGACAAGCTTGGTACCCGCATATTTGCCCAAGGCGTGACGGTCGTCGACGATCCGCTTCGCCTGCGCGGTCTCAGGTCGAGGCCATTCGATGGCGAGGGGCTGGCAGTCGGCCGTAAAGATTTGATAGCCGACGGAATTCTCAAGGGGTGGATTGCGGACAGCGCCTCGGCTCGCCAGCTCGGAATCAAGCCGACGGGCCATGCTTCGCGGGGAGTCGGAAGCGCTCCGGGAGTGTCGCCTTCGAACTTCTACATGGAGTCAGGGACTCGCAGCCGCGAGGAATTGCTCTCGGCCTTTCCCTCGGCGCTGCTGGTGACCGAGCTCATCGGACATGGCGCCAACCCGGTGACCGGCGACTATAGCCGCGGCGCAGCGGGCTTCCTCGTTCGCGACGGAGAAATCGGCCCCGCGGTGCAGGAAATCACGATCGCGTCCAACCTAGTAGAGATGTTCGCGACCCTGGAGCCCGCTTCCGACCTCCAGTTCCGGCGCGGAATGGATGCGCCGACGCTGCTGATTCCGGAGATGACCGTCGCCGCCGCCTGAACGCGCGACAATGCGTGTTTCTACTGACTTGCGGCTGTTCCTACCGGCGGCCAAAGGCGTGGCCATGCGATCCTATCCGTTGCTTGCACTCGCGTTCATCGCCAGCCCCGCCCTTGCTCATCACCCCGGCCCCGCCGGTGTCGGCTCCGGCTCTGGGCTTACCGTCCACGGCACCGATACGCTCGCGAAAGGGCAGGGGGCCGCAGGCTTGCGATTCCTGTTCACCCGCCCCGACCGGCGGTCCGACGAGGAGCTGGCCGGGCTCGCCGGAATGCATGTCCACGCGCACGATTCCGACTATGACCTCAACGTCTCGCTGGGTTTCGCCTACGGGATAACGGACAGGCTCACCGTCTCCGCGGAATTGCCCTACGTTCGCCGCGACGACCTTCGCGCCGGCGAGCACAGCCACTCGGGGGGCGCCTCCCACAATTCTGTCGAGCAGCTTGGAACGGTCGCCGGATTCGGCGATGCAAGCATTCTCGCCAAATACCGGCTGACCGGGAACGAGGGCGTTCGCTTGGCACTCTTCGGCGGAGTGAAGCTTCCGACCGGAGGCACGCACCGTACGAGCGACGACGGCGAGCGGCTCGAGACAGAGCACCAGCCGGGAACGGGCAGCTGGGACCCGATGGTCGGCGGTTCGGCGGCAGTGACGAAGGGCGCTCTCCAGGTCACCGCAAGCGCGCTCTACCAGTTCTCGACCAAGGGGGCGCAGCGGACTCGGCTCGGCGACCGGCTGCAGGGCGGAATAGCGTTCTGCCTCCGCTTCGGGCCCGGTGAGGATCACCACGAGGCAGAAGAGCACCACCACGACGCGGGCGACGAGCATCACCAGCACGAGGTTACCGAGCACGGCCACCAGAGCTGGGATGCAATCCTGGAAGTCGCCGGAGAGTGGGAAGGGCGGCAGAGGATATCTGGAGTAATAGAGAACGAAAGCGGCGGCGCCTGGGTCTATGCGGCGCCGGGAGTCCGGTTCAATTCGGCCAATGGATGGTCAGCAGCGGCGGCCGTTGCAATTCCGCTGTGGCAGAACATCCGCCAATCCCATCCGGACAACAGCTACCGTCTGATCGTGTCGTTGGGTCGGAGCTTCTAGGCGGCGGGGGAATCGACGACCGCGGGAACGCCAAGCCGCGAAATCTCGATCTTGGGGCAGCGGTTCATCACTACTTTCAAACCCGCGGCTTCGGCGCGGTCTGCGGCTTCGCGGTTGATAACGCCCAATTGCATCCAGACAGCCTTGGCGCCGACCGCGATCGCCTGGTCGACCGCTTCGCCCGCCGCTTCGGAATTGCGAAAGATGTCGACGATGTCGATCGGCTCGCCGATCTGCGACAGCTCGCGCCACACATATTCGCCGTGGACATGCTCGCCGGTGATCTTCGGGTTTACCGGGAACACGCGATAGCCCTGTTTCTGGAGGAACTTCATCACTCCATATGACGCACGCTCGGGCTTGTCGGACGCCCCGACCATCGCAATCGTCCTTGCGCTGCTCAGCAGCTCGGCGATCTCTTCGTCATCTCGAAGCATGGGTTATCTCCTCTGCGGGAGAATGATCGGCGGCGCCCGCAGTTTCCAGGGCGCTCATGAGTTTGCGCGCGATTTCGGCGAAGGCGTCCGACTGCGTGCCCGAATTGGCGGCGGGCGGAGCGCCGGCGTCGGACGCTTCGCGTAAAGAAGAATCCAGCGGAATCCGCCCAAGGAATGGGATTCCCATTTCCCTTGCCGCGTCTTCGGCGCCGCCGCTTCCGAACGGGTCCGACTGCTCGCCGCAATGGGGACAAGCATAGCCCGACATGTTCTCGATAAGTCCGATCACCGGGACCGAGACTTTGCCGAACAGGTCGATCGCCCGGGTCGCGTCGATCAGCGAGAGCGCCTGCGGAGTCGATACGATCACCGCCCCGTCCGGCCGCGACTTCTGGACCAGGGACAATTGCACGTCCCCCGTTCCGGGCGGCAGGTCGACGACAAGGATTTCGCAATCGCCCCAGTCCGCTTCAACCAGCTGCGAGAGAGCTCCGGAGGCCATCGGACCGCGCCACGCCAGCGCATGGCCGGGCGACACCAGCTGGCCGAGCGACAGGAACCTGATTCCGTGCGCCTCGACCGGGTTGAGGCGCTTGTCGTCGGCGGTCGGCCGCTGGTCGGTCCCGAGGATCTTGGTCTGCGAAGGCCCGTACACGTCGGCGTCGATCAGCCCGACCTTGTTTCCCATGCGCGCGATGGCGATCGCAAGGTTGGCGGACAGGGTCGATTTGCCGACCCCACCCTTGCCACTGGCGATTGCAATGAGCTTTCGGCGAGGCTCGCTCGCGGTAAGCGCGACCCGGACTTCCTCGACGCCATGGATTTCGGCCGCGGCGGCCTGCAGGTTGCCTTCCAGCCGCTTACGTTCATCGGCGTCGAGGCCGGTGGCGTCGGCGACGATAGTCGCTACGCCGCGCGAAAGACGGCGCGAGCGGATGCGCTTTGCGTCGCCGAGCGCATCGAGTGCGTCGAGTGGGTTTGCCGAATTCTCCATTCGCCGTGCGAGATAGGCACTCAGGGCCGGCTTGCCACTGTTTTTCGGCAATTGCCCTCCCTATACTCGGGTCATGAGCATGATTTCCGGGTGGGGCGGCCGCGTTCGCGGCCTCTTCAGCGATACCAAGGGGCCATGGGGCCCGAAGGGCTCCGGCGACGGGCCCGAAGAGCCGTCGCGCGGGCCGTGGGGCGAGCCGCCCAAGCGCGGCAAGCGGGCAAACGTCGAGGCGGGGGACAATGTGTCTTCGCTGGACGACTTCCTTCGCAAGAGCCGCGCGCGCTTTGGTGGCGGGCCTGGCGGCGGTGGCTTTCCGGAGCGATTCAATGCCTCGATGATGATCTGGGGCGTGATTGGAGTCATCCTGCTGTGGCTGGTTTTCACCAGCATCCACAGCATCGCTCCCGCCGAGCGCGGGGTCGTGACCCGCTTCGGACGCTACGTCTACACGCTCGGCCCAGGCGTCAGCATGACGCTGCCGTCGCCGATCGAGCGCGTTGAGAAAATCGACATCAACAGCATCCGGTCGGTCGACCTCGGCTCCCCGAATACCGAAGACTTGATGCTGACCGGCGACCAGAATGTCATCGACATCGCTTATTCGGCGCGGTGGAGCATCCGCGATCCCGAAAGCTATCTGTTCGAACTCGAAGACCAGGAGCAGGCGATCCGGCAGGTGGCGGAAAGCGCGATGCGGGCTGTCATCAGCAGCGTCACTTTGGACGACGCGATCGGTGACCGGCGAAGCGAGATAGAGGCGCGCGTCGCCGAGACGATGCAGAGGATTCTCGACACCTACAACGCCGGAGTCACTATCCGTGGCGTCGCAATCCGCGAAGCCGATCCGCCGCAGGCGGTGATCGACGCCTTCAAGGACGTGTCGGCCGCGCAGCAGGACGCGCAACGCTTCGTCAACGGAGCCACCGCTTATTCGCAGCAGCTCGCGCAAAAGGCGCAGGGCGAGGCGACCGCGTTCGACAAGGTGTACGAACAATATCGGCTCGCTCCCGATGTCACTCGGCGGCGAATGTATTACGAGACGATGGAGAAGGTTCTCTCGAACGTGGACAAGACGATCGTCGAGGCGCCCGGCGTAACGCCCTACCTGCCGTTGCCTGAAGTCAAGAAGCGGGCGCAAGCGCAGGCCCAGGGGGGGGCCGCCCAGTGACCGGCTTCGTCAAACGCCATCCACTCGTCACCGCGGGAACGGCGCTGTTGCTTCTACTGGTCGCGGTGATGTCTTTCCCGATCGTTCCGGAGACCCGGCAGGGCGTCATTGTCCGCTTCGGCAAGCCCGTCCGGATCCTGAACGCATATGATCCTCGTACCCCGGTTGGTGGCGCCGGCGCCGGCCTCACCTGGCGCATTCCGTTCGCCGAGCAGATCGTGTGGATCGACAAGCGTCTTCTCGACGTGGACATGATCCGCCAGCCGGTCCTGTCGACCGATCAGCGGCGGCTCGAGGTTGATGCCTTCGCGCGTTACCGGATCGTCGACCCGCTGCGGATGTATGTCACCGCCGGCAACGAGAAGCGGCTCAACGACGCCATCCGGCCCATCCTCGGCTCCGAAGTTCGCAACGAGCTCGGAAGGGTGCCATTTGCTGCGCTCCTTTCGCCCGAGCGGAGGGGGGTCATGGAAGACGTGCGGACCGCGCTCAACCGGGTTGCCCAGCAATATGGCGCCGAGATCGTCGACGTTCGGATCAAGAAGGCCGACCTTCCCGATGGAACGCCGCTGCAGTCCGCGTTCGAGCGGATGCGCACCGCGCGCGAGCAGGAGGCGCGATCGATTCGCGCCGAAGGCCAGAAGCGTGCCCTAATCATCCGCGCCGAGGCCGACGCCGCTGCTGCCCGGACCTACGCCGCCAGTTTCGGCAAGGACCCGGTCTTTTACGATTTTTACCGGGCCATGCAGTCCTACCAGACGACATTTCTCGGAGATGGCGGGGAGAAACCTTCGCCGACCACCGTTATCCTGTCGCCGCAGAACGACTATTTGAAGGAATTCTCCGGCGGGTCGCGGTGATCGATGTTCAATCCTCGTTCACTCCGGTCACCTAGTTCGGTGGTGAAAGTCCAGATCAAGGGGTATCGATGAGATCAAAGGAGTCCGGAAAAGTGCGCTATGCCTATGGGGTCGCGACCGCCCTTCTGGTGGGTGGAACGGCATTTTCCCTCGCGACCGGCCCCGTAGGGGCGCAGACCGCGCAGAACGCGCCGGCGGCGATGGCACCGCGCGGCGCCCCGTCCTCCTTCGCCGATCTGGCCGAACGGCTGCAGCCGGCAGTCGTCAACATTTCGACCAGGCAGAAGGTCGCGGCGAGGCGCCAGGTCGACCCGCTCGAGGAAATCCTTCGCCAGTTCGGTGCGCCGATTCCCGATCAGCAGCAGTCACCGTCTCGCGAGACCGGTTCGCTGGGCTCCGGATTCATCATTTCGCCGGACGGTTACATCGTCACGAACAACCACTTGATCCAGGGCGCGAACGGCACCGGGACTGTCGACACGGTCACCGTCACCCTGACAAACCGCAAGGAATATTCGGCGCGGATCGTCGGCCGCGACCAGCTTGCCGATCTCGCACTGCTCAAAATCGACGCGAAAAACCTGCCGTATGTGCAGTGGGGCGACAGCACCCATGCGCGGGTCGGCGACTGGGTGCTTGCGATCGGCGATCCCTATGGCGTGGGAAGCACGGTTACCGCCGGGATCATCTCGGCCCTTCACCGCGGGATCACCGGGGTCGGCGCCTATGACCGCTACATCCAGACCGACGCCGCCATCAACATGGGCAACAGCGGCGGCCCGATGTTCGACCTCAACGGCAATGTCATCGGGATCAACACGGCGCTGATCTCGCCGACCGGAACCAATGTCGGTATCGGTCTGGCCATCCCCGCCGAGGCTGCAAAGCCGGTCATCGATGCGCTTCGCCGCGGCCAAAGGCCGGAACGCGGCTACCTCGGTGTCAGCCTGCAGCCGGTCGAAGAAGATATTGCGACGGCAATGGGAATACCAAAAGACGTCGGCGAGATCGTCCGCACCGTCCAGCCTGGCGAGCCCGCCGCAAAAGCGGGAATCCGGCAGGGCGACGTCATCGTCGCGATCAACGGCAAGGAAGTCACTCCCGACCAGACGGTGTCGTACCTCGTCGCCAACCTTCCGGTCGGGTCGCGAGTCCCGGTCACGATCATTCGGGGCGGCAAGCGGATGAATGTCGCGGCGACCATCACCCAGCGCCCCACCGAGGAAGAGCTCAGCAGGCAGCTCGGCCAGGACGACGAAGGTCCGGCGGATGAGAACCCGCCCGCAAGTCCGCGAAGCGAGGCGCTCGGCCTTTCGCTCCAGGCCATCACTCCGCAGATTGCGCAGGCGCTCAAGCTGCCGCCGGGAACGAGCGGCGTCGTCGTCACCGGAGTCGACGAGTCCACCGACGCCGGGACGAAGCTTCGGCGGGGCGACGTCATCCTTGCCGTCCAGGGCCGAAAGGTCACAACCCCGGCCCAGCTGATGGCGGCTGTCGAGGATGCCCGGAAGGCGGGCCGAACCAGCGTCCTCCTGCTCGTCAAGCGCGGCACCGGAATCGAAGGCTTCGTCGGAGTTGAAATTCCGAAGGGCTGACCCGGTAGCGGGAAGACCGGCTGAACGAATGTAGCGCTTGCGCTTGTTCGCGCGCTCGGCAAAGTGTCGAGAGTGAGCGACGCAGCCATATTCATCGGCGCGGGTAGCGGCGGCGGCGAGCCGCAGCGGCTCGAGCTGTCGCGGGCCAACCGCCACGGGTTGATCGCCGGAGCGACGGGGACCGGCAAGACGGTCACCCTCCAGGGAATTGTCGAGGGGTTTTGCGCGGCAGGGATTCCGACCTTCGTCGCCGACGTCAAAGGTGATTTGTCGGGCCTGGCGATGCCGGGTTCGCCGACGGGCAAGACCCACGAGCCTTTCGCGGCCCGGGCGCGGGAGATCGGCTACGGCGACTGGCAGTATCGCGGATGCCCGGTGCAATTTTGGGACCTGTTCGGCGAACAAGGTCACCCCATTCGGACGACCGTCACGGAAATGGGGCCGCTGCTCCTATCGCGCCTGATGGACCTAAACGAAGTCCAGGAAGGTGTCCTTACGATCGCCTTTCACGTCGCCGACAAGCAATCGATGCCGATCGTCGATCTCGACGACCTGCAGGCGATGCTGGTCGCCTGCGGCGAGGCAGCGGACGAACTCACCCTTGAATATGGAAATGTCTCGAAGGCTTCCATCGGGGCAATCCAGCGATCGCTGCTTCAGCTTCGAAGCCAGGGCGGGGACAATTTCTTCGGAGAGCCCGCTCTCGAGCTGGACGATTTCATCGCCGTCGACGAGGAGGGGCGCGGGGTCGTCAATATCCTCGCCGCCGACAAGCTCATGTCGAGCCCTCGACTCTATTCGACCTTCCTTCTGTGGCTGCTGTCCGAATTGTTCGAGCAACTGCCGGAAGTGGGCGACCGCCCGGCACCGAAGCTCTGCTTCTTCTTCGACGAGGCACACCTGCTGTTCGACGATGCCCCCAAGGCGCTTCTGGACAAGATCGAGCAGGTGGTCCGGCTTATCCGCTCCAAGGGCGTCGGCGTTTATTTCATCACCCAGAATCCGATCGACATCCCCGATACTGTCGCCGCCCAGCTCGGCAATCGCATACAGCACAAGCTCAATGCCTTCACTCCGCGCGACCAGCAGGCGGTGAAGGCGGCGGCCGAGACGTTCAGGCCCAATCCTAATGTCGACGTCGAGAGCGCGATAACCGAGCTCAAGATCGGCGAGGCGCTCATCTCGCTGCTCCAGCCCGACGGCGCGCCCGCTCCCGTTCAACGAACCTTGGTCAAGCCGCCGTCCTCGCGCGTCGGTCCCCTGACCGCACAAGAACGCCAGGTGCTCGTCTCGACCGACGGAGTCGGGGCCAGGTATGATGTGCTCGTCAATCGCAAGTCGGCGCACGAAATGCTCGCCGCCAAGTCAGCCGAAGCAGCCGCCGCGGCTGCCGCGGCAAAGGCGAAGTCCGAAGCCGAACGCGCTGCCGCGGAGCAGGCTAAGGCCGATGCCGCCGCCGAACGCGAGCGACTGAAGACCCTTCGCGAACAGGAGAGGCTGGAGGCCCAGCGACGGCGGCAAGAGGAACAGGCAGCCGCCCGCGAGGCGCGCGAAGCTGCTCGGCCGACCATGTACGACAAGATCGTCGTTTCGGCATCACGTGCGGCAGCGAGCTCGATCGGTCGCCAGCTCGGTAACAGGATCCTGCGCGGTATCCTTGGAGGTTTGACCCGTGGCCGATAGCTGCGACCTCATCGAATCGCTCGAGCGCGAATGGCGCGACTCCTTGTGCGCAAGCGACATGGACCGGCTGCGCTCGCTCATCCATCCGCAATTCACCCTGATCGGTACGCGGTCGACTGGCCCGTTCACTTTGTCCCGCGAAGAGTGGCTCGAAGCGATCGAGAAACGCGAGCTGATCGGAATAGACCTCGACGTAAAGGAAGCCGTTGTCTTCGAAGATGTGATCGTTGGAACGGTCGAGGCGCACTGGCGTGTCTCCTACCTCGGCCGCGCGATCGAGGACTGCGTGCTGCTGACTGATGTCTGGGTCCGCGACGACGGTCGATGGCAAGTCGTTCGCCGTCATTCGAGCCCAATCCCGACAGTGCGAAGTTCCCGCTAATCCCGCAACTCACGAAAGGCATTTATGGCGACTGCAGCCGGAGCGCCCCCGTCCCGCCATGGCGTGATCAAGGAGCTGACCATCCGCGGGATCGTGCTCGGCGCGATCCTGACGTTGTTGTTCACTGCCGCGAATGTCTATCTCGGCCTCAAGCTCGGGATCACCTTCGCGACGTCGATCCCGGCCGCAGTCATCTCCATGGCGGTGCTTAAGTTCTTCCGCGATTCGACGATCCAGGAAAACAATATTGTCCAGACGATCGCTTCGGCGGCGGGGACTCTCTCGGCGATCATCTTCGTCCTTCCCGGCCTGATCATGATCGGCTGGTGGACCGGCTTTCCCTACTGGTTGTCGGTCGCGATCATCGCCACCGGCGGAATCCTGGGAGTCATGTACTCGGTCCCGTTGCGGCGCGCGCTCGTTACCGGCTCCGACCTGCCGTTTCCTGAAGGAGTTGCGGCGGCAGAGGTCCTCAAGGTCGGTGCGGGGGTCGGCGGGGCAGAGGAAAATCGGCGCGGACTTATCGCCATCGTCACCAGCAGCCTCGTCTCGACGGGCTATTTCATCCTAGCCAAGATGAAGGTCGCCGCGGAAACGGTCAGCCATGCGTTCCCTTTCGGAAGTGGGGCGACGGCAGTCTCCGGCAACTTCTCGATGGCGCTGATCGGGGTCGGCCACCTGGTCGGAATGGCGGTCGGCGTGGCAATGTTCGTCGGGCTTCTGATCAGCTGGTTGTGGATTGTCCCCACCTGGTCGGCCGATCCGGTCGCGATCGCCGCGGCTGCCGGCGACACCGAAGCGCTGGTCGGCAACACTTTCCGGCAGACCGCGCGG
>DATAKH010000144.1:0-3174 GCA_036261735.1 Sphingomicrobium sp. | reverse complement strand
GGCTGTTGATTGGCCCGTTCCACAGCCAGCGCGACGCGCGGCTGTTTTCAGACGCGCTTACCAGCGAAAGCATCCGATCCTTCACCTGGACCAGCCATCCGGGACAGGTGGTCAGGGAGCTCCCGAACTAATAGAGCCGCCGCAATGACGGTGCTTGCCACGCTTGCCGCCCGGCCAAGCTCGTCGCGCGGGCGGCTCCACCCGGAAAGCGACAGCGGCCCCCGCGGTCCCCGCGACATCTTCCAGCGCGACCGGGATCGGATCATCCACTCGGTCGCCTTCCGCCGCCTCCGCCACAAGACTCAGGTGTTCGGCGCCCCCGACGGCGACCATGACCGGGTGAGCCTGACTCACAGCCTCGAAGTCGCGCAGATCGGCCGGACCATCGCCCGCGCGCTCGGCCTCAACGAGGATCTCACGGAGATGCTTTGCCTCGCCCACGATTTCGGCCATCCGCCGTTCGGCCATGCCGGTGAGGACGCGCTGGAGGCGGCGATGGCGGACTCCGGCGGCTTCGACCACAACGGCCACACCGTTCGGATCGTGACGCGGCTGGAGACGCCCTAGGCCGGCTTCGACGGGCTCAACCTCAGCTGGGAAGCTCTCGAGGGTCTGGCAAAACACAAAGGGCCGGTGAGGGAGCCGGGATGGGCGCTGGCGGCGGCGGATGCCGAGTTCGACCTGGCACTGGATAGCTGGCCGTCGCTAGAGGCTCAGGTGGCGGCGATTGCGGACGATATTGCGTACGACAATCACGACATCGACGACGGCCTCCGCGCCGGACTTCTCGATTTCGACGCGCTCCTCGAGGTGGCGCTGGTTGAGCGCCACTGGCGCGACATCGTCGATCGCTCCGGCGAGCTTCCAGCCGACAAGATGCAGCGCGCGCTGGTCCGCGACATGATCGGCGCCATGGTCGGCGACGTCATCGCAGAGACCGAGCGGCAGGTGAGCGAAACCGGCGTTGAAACAATCGACGGCGTGCGTTCGGCGGGGCGGCAGCTCGCGGGCTTCTCGCCCGCGTTCGCCGAGCAGGAGAAGGCGCTCAAGCGCTTCCTCTACGACAGCCTTTACAACGCGCCCGAGCTTGTCGCCGTCCGCGACGAGGCGCAGCGCGTCGTAACCGGCCTCGCCAACGCCTATCGCTCAAACCCGTCATTGCTCGACGCGGAATGGCGTTCCGATGACCCGGTCGAGCAGGTGCGCCGGATCGGCGACTTCATCGCGGGAATGACCGACCGCTTCGCAATTGCACAGCACGAGGAGCTGATCGGCGCCGTGGAGTTGCCGGACAGGTTTTGAGCGGGCGTGTCTGCTGAGTTGTTCAGCCTCATGTTGCCTATCTCAATGGCCTCAACGCCACCGTCGACGTGTTCTGTGGCTATCGGTCGAACAAGGGATCGGCTGGGTTCGCGGTTGAACCTGACGCACTAGAGATATTCAGCGCGCTAAACTCTCCCTTTGGTGTTTCCGTTATTGTGGACAGCTGTCTCGGAGAGCAGCTGGATGAACCGACCAAACATTGAACGGACTTTCCCGACCGCGACGTCAACCTACGTGACGAGCCTAAACGGCTGCGCTAACGCCGCCGCTCCATGAGCCTCTACGCCCAATATTCGGCGCTCCTCGACGGGGTGCTTGACGATCTTCAGTCGGAAGGCGCGATTCCGCCCAATCTCGACCGCAAGAACGTCGCGGTCGAGCCGCCGCGCGATCCGGCGCACGGCGATCTTGCGACCAATGCGGCGATGGTTCTTGCCAAGCAGGCGCGGACCAACCCACGGGCGCTCGCCGAGCTGATCGGACCGAAGCTGGAGGCAGTGCCGGCGGTGACGTCGGTCGAGATCGCCGGGCCCGGATTCATCAACCTTCGGCTGTCGCCCGACTCCTGGCGTGACGAATTGGTGACGATTCTGCGCGAAGGCGAGAATTACGGCCGCTCCAATGCGGGTGGGGCTGAGCGGGTGAACGTCGAATATGTGTCGGCCAACCCGACCGGGCCGCTGCACATGGGCCATTGCCGGGGCGCCGTCGTCGGCGACGCGCTGGCGCGCGTGCTGGAGGCGGCAGGCTTTCGGGTCACCAAGGAATATTATGTCAACGACGCCGGCGCCCAGGTCGATACGCTCGCCCGCTCGGTGCACCTCCGCTATCGCGAGGCGCTCGGCGAGGACATCGGGGAGATCCCCGAGGGGATGTACCCGGGCGATTATCTGATGCCGATCGGCACAGAGCTGGCGGCCGAGTTCGGCGACAAATATGCCGGCGCGCCGGAGAACGAGTGGCTGGAGCTATTCCGGAGCCGCGCCGTCGCGGCGATGATCGAGCTGATCAAGCATGACCTCGCTCTGCTTGGCATCCACCATGACCTGTTCGCGTCCGAGGCCGAGCTTCAGAAGGAAGGGGCGGTCGATCGCGGGCTGGAGACGCTGCGCGCCAAGGGTCTCGTCTACGAGGGCGTGCTCGAAGCCCCCAAGGGACAGACTCCCGAGGATTGGGAGCCGGTCGAGCTGACCCTGTTCAAGTCGACCCAGTTCGGCGACGACCAGGATCGGCCGATGAAGAAATCGGACGGAAGCTGGACCTATTTCGGCTCCGACGCCGCCTACCATCTCCGCAAGGCCGAAAGCGCCGACCATCTCGTCAACATTTGGGGTGCCGACCACGCCGGCACGGTAAAGCGCGTCCAGTCCGCCGTTCGGGCGCTGACCGACGGCCGCGTCGACCTCGACGTCAAGCTGGTGCAGATGGTGCGTTTGTTCCGTTCCGGTGAGCCAGTGAAGATGTCGAAGCGCGGCGGGACGTTCGTGACGTTAGCCGATGTGGTTCGCGAAGTGGGCAAGGACGTGGTGCGGTTCATGATGCTGACCCGCCGGTCGGACGCCCCGCTCGACTTCGATTTCGCCAAGGTGGTCGAGGCGTCGAAGGACAATCCCGTCTTCTATGTCCAGTACGCCCATGCCCGGATCAGCTCTCTCAAGCGCAAGGCGGCGGATGCGGGCGTTTCGCTCGACGCGCCAGCGGACCTGGGCCTGCTCGATGACGAGGAGCTGGCGCTGGTGAAGCTGGCGGCGCAATATCCGCGCACGGTCGATAGCGCGGCGATGGCGCATGAGCCGCACCGGATCGCTTTCTATCTCTACGATCTCGCCGCCGCCTTCCACGCTCTGTGGA
>DATAKH010000136.1:0-4435 GCA_036261735.1 Sphingomicrobium sp. | reverse complement strand
CCACCGGATAGCCGACGAAGAACTTCGGCTTTCGCATCACCACGTGCGTGTTGATCCGGTCGGCTCCGAGATCGCCGCTGGAAAGGCGCTCGGCGATCTGAGTCCATTCGCGCATGTCGGCGACGACCACTTTGAGGATATAGTCGAACGATCCTGTGACGTGCGACGCCTCCACCACCTGCGGCAGGGCGGCGATCGCTTCCTCGAACCGCGCAAGCTCGGCCGGCGTGTGCCCGTCGAGCGTAATGTCGGCGTAGAGCACCAGCCCGATGTCGAGCGTGAACGGGTCCAGGCGCGCATGATAGCCTTGGATCACGCCCTCACGTTCCAGCCGCCGGACCCGCGCGAGGCAAGCGCTGGGCGATAGCGCGACTCGTTCCGACAGCGCCTGGTTGGTCAGCCGCGCATCCTCCTGGAGGGCAGCCAGGATCTTGCGGTCGATGCGGTCGAGCTTGGGAGCTGCGGTCATCGCCCCGCAACACCGCAGAGTCTGCGGTTCCGGTCAAGACCTTCGATGCCACCTGCGGCGCTCTTCCAACTATAACAAGGGCAAGTCCTCGAACGGAGGATGAGTGGAAAACCAAGGGTTCGGAGAAAGCCAATGACTGTTGTTGAAAAAGTTGAACTGGGCCTGTTCGCATTGGTCCTGATCATCGGGCTTCCGGCAATTTTCGCCGGTTCGTACCTGCTCCTGGGGTGAGCTCCGAAAGAGCCGCCCCGCAACTCAGGCAGGAGGAAGTGATGCAAAGGCAATCGGAGGCAGGCGACCAAGCCTGCGCCGAGCGTCGCGAAGCGCTCCTCGACGATGCGCTCGACGACACATTCCCTGCGAGCGACCCGCCGGCGATTACCATGCCGGGCCGCACCGATCGGCCATGCTGAATCGTTGAGACGGAAGCTCGCGCTCTCGGACGGGCGGCGTGCCCTCGCCGCCCGTCACCCGAACAATCGAAAGGAAAAGAACAATGACCAAGGAATTCGAAAACAAGGTCGCCATGGTGACCGGCGCCGGATCCGGAATCGGAGCGGCGATCGCCAAGCGGTTCGCCGAGGACGGCGCCAAGGTAATCGTCGGCGACATCGACGAAGAGGCGGCGCGCAGGATCGCGAGCGAGATAGAAGCCGGTGGCGGTACCGCGGCGGCCGTCCGGCAGGATGTCGGCGACTCCGCGTCGGTCGAGAAATCGGTCGAGTTCGCGGTTCAGAAGTTCGGGCGGCTCGACGTCGCCGTGAACAATGCCGGAATCACCGGCGATCTCGCGCCCACCGCCGACTACAGCCTCAAGGGCTGGGACAAGGTGATCGCCGTCAATTTGAGCAGCGTGTTCTACGGCATGAAATACCAGATCCCGGCCATGCTTCGCTCGGGCGGCGGCTCGATCGTCAACATCGCCTCGATCCTCGGCTCGGTCGGCTCGGCCAATTCCGCCGGCTATAATGCCGCCAAGCACGGGGTCGTCGGACTGACGAAAACGGCCGCGCTCGAATATGCCAAGGACGGCGTCCGGGTGAACTCGATCGGCCCGGGCTATATCGACACGCCGCTTCTGCAAGCGCTCGACAAGGATACCTATAACGGCCTGGTCGGCCTGCATCCGATCGGCCGCCTCGGCCGCGCCGACGAGGTTGCGGAGTTGGCGCTGTTCCTGGCGTCCGACAAGGCGTCGTTCGTGACCGGCAGCTACCACCTGGTCGACGGCGGCTACACCGCGCAATAAGCGCCTCATCTGCAGGGGCGTGGGAAGTCCTGAGGCTTTCCCGCCCCGCCCTTGATAAAGAAGTTCAGCGAGCCATATCGATACTAACATGACCGATCATTCCACCTTCGACCGGTCCCTGCTCCATCCCGGCAGCAGCACCGCACGGCTCTAGCGCCCTGGGCGCCCCGCGGCCTCGTGCACGGCGGCGCGCTTAGGGCCTCTCCCAGGCCGGCGCATCGGTACATGCGCCTCCCCTTCATTCAACGGCGGCAATCGGCGGGCGCTCCACGCGCGCGCTGATAAGGCCGCATGGAGAAGAGCTCAGGTGATCCATCAACGTTTTGCAGTCGAGTTCGACCGGCGCACGGTCGGAATCGCGGTCAGGCTGCCCGGCGGCTTCGTTTTCTATTCCTCCGACCCCCGGTTCGAACATCTGGAGGGACGCACGTTCCGCCGCGCGCGAGCGATCGAACGCGCGATTGAAAAGGCGGACAGGCGCCACCGCGAACGCCGGGCGGCGGCGGCCGGGCTGGCGTTCGCCGGCTAGCCGCCGATCCGATTTCCTCCCTTCCCAAAAACACCGGAGATTTATCATGGCTACCCGAAGGTCACAGATTGAAGAAGTCCGCGCGATCCGCTCGTCGCGCGACCGAGTGGCGCGCCTGCTCAGCCGCTATCCCGACGTCTCGGACCAGCATCGCAGGGAAATCCTCGATTTCCTGAAGGAGGGCCGGCACATCGACATCGGCCTTCTGACCGCCAACGACAATGTGCGGCCCCGGCTCGATGCGTTCATGGCCGACCACCGCCGTCACTTCCAGATCGACCTGTTCGACATGGTCAAGGCAGTGGCCGTTATCGCCGCGGCGATGCTCGTGCTCGCGCTGCTCTGGGAGATCGTGCGGCCGGTATGACGGACGCGCGCTTGTGGACGGTTGCTTCAGCTCGACACGCAGCAAAGGCGGCGAAGCTGACGCGAGTGCCCGCAAGGACGCGATGCGAGCGGCGGCTTAAGGTCACGGCCTTCGCTGCGGAGGGGTGAAAACAGGGGTTCGTCCACATTGTGACCTTTTGTCGAAAAGGCCGCGAATCCAGCGTCTTTGACCGCCTGCCTCCACGCACTGGGCTTGCCGCGCCTGTGACCTTTGGCCGGGCGCGGGGCCGGCGTGGCCAGGATGCGGTCCCAGGCGGCGGCGACGAGGCCGCCCGAATCGCGCTTGCGAAGCCGGTAGGCGCTCTCCCGGCTCATGCCCGCGGCGGCCGCGGCGCGGGTGACGGAGCGGGTGCGGGCGAGCATGTCGAGGAAGCGGAGCTGACGGGCTGGGGTCCAGCCGTCGCGGCGGTGCGACGGGACCGGTCCGGCTGTCTGTGGCTGGCTCATCGACAAGCCTAGATCACAAAGGGGCCCCTGTAGGACAGGATTTTCTTTTCGGGCGGAAGGCGACCCGCTTCCCGAGAGGAAAGCGGGCCCGCCGGGTTCCAATCAATATTAACGCAGGAGCGCGCTGACTGCCCGCTCGATCAGCATGGTGCGCGGGTCTACCTGGTAGAGATAGCCGTTGCGGTAATAGTAACGGTCATCGCGGTCGAAGCTGTAGCGCGCGCGCAAATCAGTCGGGATCTGGTTGTAGGTCCAGCGGTAGCCGAAATTGCGGTTATAGCGTTGCCCGACATTGTAGGCCTTCTTGGCCTGGCCCGGCGGCATGCAACCGTTGTTCTTCTTGGCGAGGCCCGGAGGGCAGCTTCCACGGGCGTCGAGCGCATAGTGCCGCTTGCCATAACGGCTCTTGACGGCGTTCTTGCCGTGCTTGCCCTGTCCATGCGCCTTGGCCTGCGACTTCTGGGCATGCGGATTGCCCTTGTTCCCCTGGCCCTTGCCGGGGTTCGCGAGCGCGGGAGTGGTGACAGCCAGCGCAGCGGCGCCGGCAACGAGAATTAGCGTCTTCATGATGATGTTCCTGACGTCGCTCGAGGGGTAGTGCGCGGGCTGCAGAGCGACAGTAAACCTGCGGGTGTTGTTAGCTGTAACGAGCCGGAATCGCCGGAGTTGCGGCGTTCATCCGCCCGCAAGAAGACTCTTGGGGCGCACAGCGCCGCGCTGCGGCGAAAGTGTTGTAGAGCGGCCAGCGCGATGGCGAGCAGCGACGATCTTTTCAACCTGCAGCGCTTCGTCGATGCGCAGGCGGCGGGCGTGTACGAGCAGGCGCTTAGCGAGATCAGGGCCGGCGAGAAGCGCAGCCACTGGATGTGGTTCATCTTTCCCCAGCACCGCGACCTCGGGCGGAGCGCGATGGCGAAGTTCTATGGCCTGTCAGGCGAGGAGGAGGCGCAGGCCTATCTTGCGCATCCGGTGCTCGGGCCTCGGTACCGGGAGTGCGTCGCGGCGGTGCGGGCGTGGGTGGAGAAGGGCCGGAGTCTGGATGCGATCTTCGGCGAGCTGGACGCGATGAAGTTCAGGTCTTCAGTCGATATTTTGGGGTTTAGTAGCTGGCGGTGATCGCCCCGAGGACGCGAAGGCGTGGCTGACGCTCAGCCGCCCGCAGAAGGCGCTTCTGAAGCCGCTGGCCGAGGGGAGCTATGTGGTGGAAAGAGAGCGCCGCCGAGCAGAAGCGAAGTGATTGCACAGCAATCTTGTGCTTCTGCCGAGAAACGGCTCGAGAGGGACAGCGGGCAACCGAAGCGCGACCCAACTGACGGCGCGGCCCGCCCCGCGCCG
The DNA here is from genome assembly GCA_036261735.1 of Sphingomicrobium sp. Lineage (GTDB taxonomy): Bacteria > Pseudomonadota > Alphaproteobacteria > Sphingomonadales > Sphingomonadaceae > Sphingomicrobium. Next base: position 19 of record DATAKH010000136.1, on the reverse strand, counting down.
GCACTTGCCTAATTGGTAT
>DATAKH010000134.1:0-3741 GCA_036261735.1 Sphingomicrobium sp. | reverse complement strand
CGGCGAAGAGACCTTCGTCGACCTCAACACCGAAATCCCGGTACGGCTGATGTACCACACCGCATACCTCGGCGACGACGGCCGGATCCATTATGCCGAGGACGCCTACGGCTGGGACAACGACATCGCCACAGCGCTCGGATACGAAAGCAAGGCGCTCGCAAAGAGGAGTGCCCGAAGCGCCGACGTCGGGCCGTAACGGGCGCTCCGCGGCACGGGCGCGCCTTGGCAATAGGTAATTTCCCGACCATTGACGCGGCGCGCCGGCCGCTGCTTAATCAAGCGCTCATTCGCGCCAACAGGGGGTGCGCTTGGTTGAACCGTCCTATCCGGCGGACGCTCACGATTTTGCGAGCGACGCCGAAGAGCTGGAGCGGATAGATTCCGCCGCAACGGAGGCGCCCAAAGGCGCGGTGGTCGTTTCCGCGATCGCAGTCGCTGCCCTCCTCGTCGGCTGGCTGCTGCTGTATTTCTGGATCTTCATTCCGCGCGGGACCGTCGGCTGATGGCCCTCAGCGAGCGCGCGATACTCAAATCCGAGGTCCGCTGGGCCATCGTCGTCGGGTCGGTCGTCGCGCTGATCCTGGGCGCGATCCTGTTCGCGGCCATTGCGATGCACATGAACCCGCCCAGCAACCAGGAATATGCGGACCCCAAGACCCTTCACCTCTCGCCGGAGTTCACCGAGGCGAACCTGGGCACGACCGTCCAGCCAAACGGCCAGATCGTCGCCCGGATGATCGCTACCCAGTTCGAGTTCGTGCCGAACTGCATCCTGCTTCCGGCCGATCGCGACGTCACTTTGCGGATCACCTCGCCGGACGTCATTCACGGCCTCCTGATCACCGGCACCAACGTCAACACGATGGTGGTTCCCGGCTACATCTCGCAGGTGCACACGCGGCTGACGAAGACCGGCGACCTATTGATGCCGTGTCACGAATATTGCGGTCTCGGGCATAGCCAGATGCTGGCGACGGTTAGGGTCGTGCCGCCGGACCAGTTCCGGCCCGACGCACAGGGAAGGGCGGCTTGTGGCAACCGTGGCTGAGCCCCTTCCGGCCGCTCCGCGCAGGCGCCGCAAGGCGGGGGCCGCGGCCGAGCTTCAGACCGGCCGGCTGGTCGCCGCGCACATGTGGCTCGCTTTCGCCGCGTTCGGGATCGCGATCATCCTCGGGGTCTGGCAGATGTGGGCGCGAAGCCCGGTCGAGGCTCCCTACCACACCGCGGCCAACTACTTCCGGTCGGTGACCTTGCACGGCGTGTCGATGGCCTATGTGCTGACGACCTTCTTCATCATGGGGTTCGGCTATTATGTCGCCGAGACCGCTTTGAAGCGGCCGCTTCCCGGCCTCTCGGTCGCGTGGGGCGCCTTCATCGTCGGGGTCGCCGGGGTCGCGATGGCGACTCTGTCGATCCTCAGCGGCAACGCCTCGGTCCTCTACACTTTCTACCCGCCGATGACGGCAACCCCGTGGTTCTACATCGGCCTGACCCTGACCGTCGTCGCCTCGTGGGTGTGGTGCGTACTGATGCTCGTCGCCATGCGCCAGTGGAAGGCGGCCAATCGCGGCAAGCCCGTTCCACTGGTCATGTACGCGACGGTCGCCAACGCGGTGATGTGGCTGTGGACCACCGTCGGAGTGGCTGCCGAATTGCTGTTCCAGGTGATCCCGTCCGCCTTCGGGTTCAATTCTACCGTCGATGTCGGCCTGTCCCGGACGCTCTTTTCCTGGACCCTTCACCCGATCGTCTATTTCTGGCTGTTCCCGGCCTATATCGCTTTCTACAGCATGGCGCCCCGGGCGGCCGGCGGCCGGCTCTATTCGGACACGATGGGCCGCCTCGCCTTCGTCCTGCTGCTCCTCTATTCGCTCCCCGTCGGCATGCACCATCTGATGATGGACCCGGAACAGTCGAACGGGTTCAAGTTCGTTCAGATGTTCCTGACCTCGCTGGTCACCATCCCGACCTTGCTGACGATCTTCACCATCACCGCCTCGTTCGAGGTCGCGGGGAGGATGCGCGGCGGGCGGGGCCTCTTCGGCTGGGTCCGAACGCTGCCCTGGGACCGGCCGATGGTGCTCGCTACCGGCCTCGCCTTCATCATGCTCTTCTTCGGCGGCGGCGGCGGGCTCATCAACATGAGCTACGGAATGAACGCGATGGTCCACAACACCAGCTGGGTCACCGCGCATTTCCACCTGATCTTCGGCGGCACCGTGGTCATCATGTATTTCGCAATCGCCTATGCGATCTGGCCGAGCCTGACCGGCCGCCATTTCGAGGATCTCCGTCCGCTTCGGATCCAGCTGTGGATGTGGTTCGTGGGGATGATGGTGATGACCCTTCCCTGGCACTGGACCGGCCTGTGGGGCCAGTGGCGCAGGGTCGCGGCCTTCGACTACACCGACCCGCTGGTCCAGCCGTGGGGGCCGTGGGTCCTGGTCTCGCTGGCCGGCGGGATCATCCTCGCGCTCAGCGGCATCCTGTTCCTCTACAACCTCGCCTTGCTCCACCGCGCCGGAACGCCCGGGGCGCCGCGGACCATCGCTTATGCGACCGCGATCCACCCGCCCGAGCGCGTTCCGGCGTCGCTCAACGGCTTTGGCCTGTGGAACCTGCTGGTCGCTCTCCTGATGCTGATCGCCTACGGCTATCCCATCGCGCAATTCTTCGTCGATCCGCCGCCCCAGGCGATGATCCACAGGCTTGCCCAATAGATGGCGCGCAAGCCGGCCTCCACCCGCGCCAGCGACAAGCGGACCCCGGCGGGCGCGCCGCCGTCGCGCCAGACGATCGACCGGCCGTGGCGGATCTGGGCGACGCTCGTCGTCGTCTTCGCGCTTGTCGTCGCCGGGCTTCTCGGCTTCGTGATCGTACCGGCCGGGCAGCGCGAAAATGCGGGCCTTTCGATGGGCCATGCGATGCGCCGCGCGGCGGGCCTCGAAGCGGGCTCGCCGGCGGTCGCCCAGCCGGTCAGCACGGCAAGCGCAATCCCCGTTTCCAGCGTCAGCTGGGACCCGCAGATCATGCGCATCCTGGCCGCCGGAAGCAGCCGCAGAGGCGCCGCGGTGGCTGCCGAAAGCTGCGTCGCCTGCCACGGCGAAAAGGGCATTTCCCAGTCGCTCGGCGAAGGCCCGGTCTTCCCCAGCCTCGCCGGCCAGACCGCTCACGCAATCTACAAGCAGCTCCACGATTTTCGCTCGGGCGCTCGGGTGAACGAGCAGATGACTCCGCTCGCCCAGTCCCTGTCGGAGGCGGACCTTGCCGCAGTCGCCGCTTTCTACAGCGAGGCGTCGAAGGAATATGCAGCGCTCGGAAGCCGCGCTTATGTCGGCGAGCCGCACATCGACCGCCTCGCCCGCGAAGGCGACAGCCGCCGCCGGATTCCCGCCTGCCTCGCCTGCCACGTCAACGGCGCCGGCGGCCCTATCGAGACGCCGGTCATAACCGGCCAGCGCAAGGATTACATCCGCCAGCAGCTCGACGCGTTCGCGACCGGCGCGCGCAAGAACGACGTCTACGGCCGGATGCGCGACATCTCCGCCAAGCTCACGCCCGAGGAACGCGAACAGCTCGCCCGCTATTTCGAAGGCACGATCTAGCGAGAGCAAGGGCGGTTCGGAGCAGTGCGCGGCACGACCGCGCCGCTTACATAGGCAATTGAATTGACACGGATTGTTGCGTGGTGCAGCCTTTGCGCCTGCTTGCCGGCTGCTCGGACCGCCAGCGGACAGT
>DATAKH010000132.1:0-3810 GCA_036261735.1 Sphingomicrobium sp. | reverse complement strand
GATCACCCGCTTGACCGCGACGAGGAGTTTCATGCCAACACTTCCTGCTTGACTTCGGCTACGACCTTGCGGGCCGCATCGCCCAAATCGTCGGCGGGGATGATCGCCAGCCCGGACGAGGCGAGGATGTCCTTGCCCTTCTGGACATTGGTGCCTTCCAGCCTGACGACCAAGGGGACCTTGATGTCCACTTCGCGGGCCGCGGCGACGATTCCTTCGGCGATGATGTCGCAGCGCATGATCCCGCCGAAGATGTTGACGAGGATTCCCTCGACCCGCGGGTCGGAGAGGATGATCTTGAACGCCGCCGTGACTTTTTCCTTCGACGCGCCGCCTCCGACATCGAGGAAGTTGGCGGGCTCGGCGCCGTTGAGTTTGATGATGTCCATCGTCGCCATCGCCAGCCCGGCGCCGTTGACCATGCAGCCGATGTTTCCGTCGAGCTTGATGTAGGCGAGGTCGTATTTCGACGCCTCGATTTCCATCGGGTCCTCTTCACTGAGGTCGCGAAGGTCTTCGAGGTCGGGATGGCGGAACTCGGCATTGTTGTCGAAGCCGACCTTGGCGTCGAGCACCAGCAATTCGCCCTTGTCCGTAACCGCCAGCGGATTGATCTCGATCTGCGAGGCGTCGGTGCCCAGAAAGGCGTCGTACAACTTGGCGACGACCGTGTTCGCCTGCTTGGCGAGGTCTCCTGTGAGGCCGAGCGCCGCAGAGACCGCGCGGCCGTGGTGCGGCATCAGCCCGGTCGCGGGATCGATGGTGAGGGTCTCGATCTTTTCAGGCGTGTCGTGGGCGACCGCCTCGATGTCCATCCCGCCTTCGGTCGATGCGACGATGGCGATCCTTCCGGTCTCGCGGTCGACGAGGAGCGCGAGGTAGAATTCCTTGGCGATATCGACGCCATCGGTGATGTAGAGGCGGTTCACTTCCTTGCCAGCGGGGCCGGTCTGGACGGTGACGAGCGTCTTTCCGAGCATCTCCTCTGAATGTTCGCGCACCTCGTCGACCGAGCGGGCGAGGCGGACGCCGCCCTTGGCGGTCTCGGGAAGCTCCTTGAACGTGCCCTTGCCGCGACCGCCGGCGTGGATCTGTGCCTTGACGACCCAAAGCGGGCCGGGAAGTTTCTTCGCGGCCTCGACGGCTTCATCGACGCTCATCGCCGCATAGCCGGCGGGAACCGGCACGCCGAACTTCGCGAGCAATTCCTTGGCCTGATATTCGTGGATGTTCATGGCGCGCGCCTTAAGCAGAACGGGTCAAAGGATGCAAAGTTTGCGATGGCGGGGGGTCGAATCGGGGGGTCTTCCACTTCTTCTACTTTGTTACATTCGGCCGCGAGTGCGATGCCGACTGAGTCGCAGCGCTGCTAGACTCCGGAGGGTCCTGTAGGACAGGAAATTCTCACCGTGGCCGAGTCCCCGCAGCCGATCCGCAAGATTATCCATGTCGACATGGACGCCTTCTTCGCGTCGGTGGAGCAGCGGGATAATCCGGGGCTGCGCGGGCTGCCGGTGGCGGTCGGCGGGCAGCATCGCGGAGTTGTCGCGGCCGCGTCTTACGAAGCGCGCAAGTTCGGCATTCGCTCGGCGATGCCGTCGGTGACGGCCAAGCGCAAATGCCCCGACCTGATATTCGTCAAGCCGCGGTTCGACGCCTATCGCGAGGTGTCGAACCAGATCCGTGCGATCTTCGCGGACTATACCGACCTGGTCGAGCCCTTGAGCCTCGACGAAGCCTATCTCGACGTCAGCGAGGACCGGCTGGGGCTTGGAAGCGCCAGGGCCATCGCCGAAGACATCCGCCGGCGGATCCGCGAGGAAACGCAGCTGACCGCCTCGGCCGGGGTTTCCTATTGCAAGTTCATCGCCAAGCTCGCTTCCGATTACCGAAAGCCCGACGGGCTGACCGTGATCCGGCCGGAACAGGGTTGGGACTTCGTCGCCTCGCTTCCGGTCGCGCGATTCCACGGCGTAGGCCCGGTGACTGCCCGCAAGATGGAGGCCCTCGGTATCGCTACCGGCGCCGACCTTCGCGCGTGGAGCCTTGCCGAGCTGGAGTCGCGCTTCGGGAGTTCGGGTAATTGGTATTACCGGATCTGCCGCGGGATCGACGAGCGCGAGGTCAAGCCCGACCGGCCCTACAAGTCGGTGAGCGCCGAGCGCACGTTCGACGAGGATTTGCGCGAGCCGGAGCGGCTCGCCGCCGAGCTCGACCGGATCGCCGGCTATGCCTGGGCCAGGGTCGAGCGGGCGCAGGTGGCGGGGCGAACGGTGACGCTGAAGGTTAAATATGGCGACTTCACCCTGATCACCCGCTCCAAGAGCTTTCCCGAAAGGGTCCCGGACCAGCCCAGCTTCGCTGCGGCGGGCCAGTCATTGCTCGCCGGCTTGCTTCCCGTTCATCGCGGAATTCGGCTTCTTGGCCTCGGACTCCACAACCTGAGCGACCGCTTCGACGAACAGTCACAGCTGAGACTCGCTTTTTGAGGCCAGTTGTGATATAAAATCGTCTCAGAGGCTGTCGCGCTTCCGCGACGGCCCACACTAGCAGGAACCTTAAATAGGCGGAGAGCCACGACCCGTTGTTCTTAGGGGGCAGGTGTCGTTTTGGGGGACGATACGTAACGTGTCGGCTCTGACCGCCGTAAATGGAAAGGTCTTTGAATGGCTGCCAAGGCTTTGAGCTTCGATGTCGGCGATTACGTTGTCTACCCCAAGCACGGCGTCGGCCGCGTCGTTGAACTGCAGAGCACGGAGATCGCCGGGACCCGGCTCGACCTCTACGTCCTTCGCTTCGAGAAAGAGAAGATGACCCTTCGGGTGCCGGTCAACAAGGCGGACTCGATCGGGATGCGCAAGCTGTCGTCCGACAAGACGATGAAGGACGCGCTCGAGACCCTGAAGGGCAAGCCCAAGGTGAAGCGCACCATGTGGTCGCGCCGCGCCCAGGAATATGAAGCCAAGATCAATTCCGGCGACCTGACCTCGATCGCGGAAGTGGTCCGCGACTTGTTCCGGCCCGACGACGCTCCCGAACAGAGCTATTCCGAGCGGCAGATTTTCGAGGCCGCTTCGTCGCGCCTGGCGCGCGAGCTCGGAGCGATGGAAGAGGTCGACGAAAAGTCCGCGCTCGCCAAGATCCTCGAGATCCTCAACAAGGCCGCGGAAATCCACCACAGACCCAAAGAGGAAGTCGCCTAAGCTCGACTGATCGGCCGCACCTGTTGCGGGATATATGGAAATGAAAGGGGCGCGACCGCGAAGGCCGCGCCCTTTTTCGTGCGCTAAAGAAACCTCTTGCTGCTAATCCGGCAGAGCTGTATTAGGCGTCTAATACACAAGGGAGAGACTCGCATGCGCAAGCCACTGTTGATCGCGACCGCAGCCCTGGCAACGGCAGCGGCAGGCTGCGGACAGGGCCGGGCCCAGGATGGCGGCCCGACGGTTCAACGCAGCTACCAGGTCGGGGCCTTCGAGCGGATCGAGGTCGCCGGGCCGTTCGAAGTCGAGGTCCGGACCGGCGGCGCTCCTTCGGTTTCGGCGAGCGGCCCCGAAAAACTGATGGACAGGCTGGTCGTGGAAGTGAAAGGCGACCGCTTGCTGATCCATCCCAAGAGGGACCGGGGCATCTTTAACTGGGGCTCCGGAATGCGTGGCAAGGCGACGATCGCCGTGACCGCTCCGGCCTTGCGGGAGGCGTCGATCGCCGGTTCGGGAGGGATCAGCGTCGACAAGGTCACAGGGGATTCATTCGAGGGAAGCATCGCCGGATCTGGCGACCTCAATCTCGCCTCGCTGCAGGTGCAAT
>DATAKH010000046.1:0-5783 GCA_036261735.1 Sphingomicrobium sp. | reverse complement strand
GCTTTCGGTGGCAATGCCGCCGCCGAGCACCGTTTCCTGGACCGCCGCCATGTCGTCTGCCCAGTAACGGTCCGATACGAACCGCGGCGTTAGCTCGCGCACATTCGAGTGCAGCGCCTGAAGTTTCGCCGAAGTCTTGAGCGGCGCGTGGAAGTCGACGCCCTGCGCGGCCGCGATCAGCTCGACCGCGACCACTCCGGCGGCATTGCGCGCGATCTGGGTCGCCTTGCGGGCGGCGATCGGGGCCATCGAGACATGGTCCTCCTGGCCCGCCGATGTGGGGATCGAATCGACGCTTGCGGGATGAGCGAGGCTCTTGTTTTCGCTGACCAGCGCGGCGGCGGTAACCTGCGGGATCATCAGGCCCGAGTTGAGACCGGAGTTCTCCACCAGGAAGGGTGGAAGTCCGCTCATCTTGGGATCGACCAGAACAGCCGTTCGCCGCTCCGAGATCGAGCCGACTTCGCATAGCGCCATCGCGATCGTGTCGGCAGCGAAGGCGACCGGCTGCGCGTGGAAATTGCCGCCGGAGATGGCGATGTCCTCGTCCGGGAACACGATCGGATTGTCGGTCACGGCGCCTGCTTCGCTCGTCAACGTCCGAGCAGCATTCGCCAGCAGGTCGAGACTGGCGCCCATCACCTGCGGCTGGCAGCGGAAGCTGTAGGGATCCTGCACGCGGCCGCACCGGGCGTGGCTGGCGACGATGCCGCTGCCGTCGAGCAGGCCGCGCAGCGCGGCCGCAACCCGGATCTGGCCCGGTTGCCCGCGAAGCTCCGAAAGGCGCGCGTCGAACGGCTTCACCGATCCCTTGAGCGCATCAACGGATAGGGCGCCGGCAGCGATCGCAGCACTAAAGACGCGCTCGGCGGTGAACAAAGCGTCGAGCGCCACGGCGGTCGACATCTGGGTGCCGTTGATGAGGGCGAGGCCTTCCTTCGGCCCGAGCTGAAGCGGCTCCATGTCCAGCCGCGACAGCGCGTCACGGGCGGGCAGGACTTGCCCGCCGAGATCGATGCTCCCGTAGCCCATCAGGGCGGCCGTCATGTGCGCGAGCGGCGCGAGATCGCCCGATGCTCCGACGCTTCCCTGGCTCGGGATCACGGGAATCGCGTCACGTTCGAGGAGCGCCTGAAGCGCCTCGACCACCCCCGGTCGAACGCCCGAGTAGCCGCGGCCGAGACCGAGCAGCTTGAGCGCGATCATCAGCCGCGACACATGTCGCGGGAGAGGATCGCCGAGACCGGCGCTGTGCGACAGGATCAGGTTGGTCTGGAGTTCGGCGAGCCGGTCGTCGGGGATTCGCGTATTGGCGAGAAGACCGAAACCGGTGTTGACTCCATAGACGGTGTCGCCGGCCGCGACGATCCGTTCCACCGAAGCGGCGGCATTGGCGATTCGCTGCATCGACGCGTCGTCCAGCCGAGCGCCTTCGCCGTCCCAAAGGCGGCGCAGCTGGTCGAGCGTGACGTTTTCGGGGTCGAGCTTCACGAATTCACCATCGGCAGGTCCAGCCCCATTTCGCGGGCGCAGGCGATCGCGTCCTCATAACCCGCGTCGGCGTGGCGCATCACCCCCGTGCCGGGGTCGTTCCAGAGCACTCGCTCGAGCCGCCGAGCGGCATCGTCGCTGCCGTCGGCGATGATCACCATGCCGGCGTGCTGCGAATAGCCCATTCCGACCCCGCCGCCGTGGTGGAACGAAACCCAGGTCGCACCCGAGGCAGTGTTGAGCAAGGCATTGAGAAGCGGCCAGTCGGAAACGACGTCGCTTCCGTCCTTCATGGCTTCCGTCTCGCGGTTGGGCGAGGCGACGCTGCCGCTGTCGAGATGGTCGCGGCCGATGACGATCGGGGCCGAGACCTCGCCCTTCGCCACCATCTCGTTGAAGGCGAGGCCGAGGCGGTGGCGCTGGCCGAGGCCAACCCAGCAGATGCGCGCCGGCAAGCCCTGGAAGGCTATCCGCTCGCGCGCCATGTCGAGCCAGCGGTGGAGGTGAGGGTCGCCGGGGATCAGCTCCTTCACCTTTTGATCGGTCCGGTAGATGTCCTCCGGGTCGCCGCTCAGCGCCGCCCAGCGGAAGGGCCCGATGCCGCGGCAGAACAGTGGACGCACGTAAGCCGGGACGAAGCCGGGGAAGTCGAAGGCGTGGGTGACGCCCATGTCCTTGGCTTCCTGGCGGATGTTGTTGCCATAGTCGAAGGTGGGAACGCCCATGTCCTTGTAGGCGAGCATCGCCTCCACGTGGCGAGCGATCGACTGCCTGGCAGCCTCGGCTACGGCGGCGGGATCGCGCTCGCGCATTTCCCGCCACTTGGCGACGCTCCAGCCTGCGGGGCAATAGCCGTTGGCCGGATCGTGGGCGCTGGTCTGGTCGGTGACCGCGTCGGGCCTGATCCCGCGCGCAAGCATTTGCGGCAGGATTTCGGCGGCATTGCCGAGCAGGCCGACGCTGGTGGGTTCCTTCGCCGCGCGGATGATCTCCAGCGCCTCGTTGATGCTCGTCGCTCGATGGTCGACATAACGGGTCTCGAGCCGCTTCTCGATCCGGCTTTCCTGCACCTCGATGGCGATGCAGTGAGCGCCGGCCATGACAGCCGCGAGCGGCTGGGCGCCGCCCATCCCGCCAAGCCCGGCCGTCAGTATCCATTTGCCCGAAAGGTCCCCGCCATAATGCTGGCGGCCCATCTCGACGAACGTCTCGTAGGTGCCCTGGACGATGCCCTGCGAGCCTATGTAGATCCAGCTTCCGGCCGTCATCTGGCCGTACATCATCAATCCGGCGCGATCGAGCTGGTTGAACGTCTCCCAGTTCGCCCATTTCGGCACGATGTTCGAATTGGCGATCAGCACCCGCGGGGCGTCCTCGTGGGTGCGGAACACGCCGACCGGCTTGCCCGATTGGACGAGCAAAGTCTGGTCCCCGTCGAGCCGCTCCAGAGTCTCGACGATTTTGTCGAAACACTCCCAGTTGCGCGCCGCGCGGCCGATGCCGCCATAGACGACGAGGTTCTGCGGGTCCTCGGCGACCTCATCGTCGAGATTGTTCTGCAGCATCCGGACCGCCGCTTCGGTGGTCCACTGCTTCGCCATGATTTCGGGCCCGCGGCGAGCGCGGATGTGGCGGCTGTTGTCGCGTCGGTCGGCCGTCACCTATCGTCCCCCGCGTAGATCCGCCGCTCGGGTCCCGGAAAGCCGATCCAGTAGCCGAGCTCAGCCAAGCTTTCGAGCCGCCAGACGCACAGGTCAGCCGCCTTGCCTGGTGCGATGGTGCCGACCTCCTGCTCAAGCCCCAGCGCTCGCGCGGCGTTGATCGTCATTCCCGCCAGCGCTTCCTCCGGAGTGAGACCGAACAAGGTGCACGCCATGTTCATTGCCAAGGTCGGCGACAGCAAGGGCGATGTGCCGGGGTTGCAGTCGGTCGCGACCGCCATTCGCACGCCGTGCTCGCGGAGCATTTCCACCGGCGGCTTGCGGCTTTCCTGAAGCGCGTAAAAGGCGCCGGGCAGGAGCACCGCCACGGTGCCTGCCTCTGCCATGGCCTTGGCGCCCGTCTCGTCGAGATGCTCGAGATGATCCGCGGACAGCGCCTTGAACTTCGCCGCGAGCGCGGCGCCATTCTGGTTGGAAAGCTGCTCGGCGTGGAGCTTGACCCGAAGGCCGCGCTCCTGCGCGGCATTGAAGACCCGCTCGACCTCGTCGGGAGTGAAAGCGATATCCTCGCAAAAGGCGTCGACCGAGTCGGCGAGCCCGGCTTCGGCCGCCGCCGGGATCAGCTGATCGATGATCATCGAGACATAGCCGATGCGCCGGTCCTTCCAGTCGGCGGGAAGCGCGTGAAGGGCGAGAAGGGTCGGGACGACCCGGACCGCCTCGCTCGCTGCCAGCGCCTTGGCGCAGCGGAGCATCCGAAGCTCCCCCTCGACGTCGAGACCGTAGCCCGACTTGATTTCCACCGTTGTGACGCCGCCCTTCATCAGCGCGTCGAGCCGCATCGCCGCCGACGCGAGCAATTCGGCTTCGGAGGAATCGCGCGTGGCCCTCACCGTCGATGCGATCCCGCCGCCGGCTTCCGCGATTTCCTGGTACGTCTTGCCGGCCCGCCGCATCGCATGCTCGCCGGCGCGATTGCCGCCGAAAATCAGGTGCGTGTGGCAGTCGATGAGGCCGGGCGTCACCCACGCACCGCCGAGCGGAAGCACTTCGCCGGCGCGGTTGCCGGCGAGGTCGGTGCGCGTGCCGACGCGGACGATCCGGCCGTCCTGGATGCCGATGGCGCCATTTTCGATGATTCCGAGCGGATTGCCGGGCGCACCCTCCATGGTCGCGATTCGGCAGTCGGTAAGCAGGCGATCCCACATTCTCGTCTTTTCCCTTGGGATTTGGCCTTAGGCGACTGCCCCTGATAGGGCAAAGCCATGAGCGACTGGCCCAACCTGTCCGAGCTTCTGATCGATGATGGCGACACGCCCATCGGGCTCGTGGGAGCGCCGCTTGCTGCGGGATCGGTTACCCCGGGAGGGTGCGACAAGGCACCCGCTCTGCTGCGCCGGACGCTCAAGCGCATCGGCCGCTACGACGTCGCCATGGCCCGCTCGGTGTTCACGCCCGTCCGCGACCGCGGCGACGTAGATCTCGGCGGCATGACGATCGAGGAGGGCACCGGTCCGATCCGCGAAGCCGTCGCCGCGAGCCTCGCCGGTCACGCGCTGACACTGGTAGTCGGCGGCAACAATGCGATCACCCGCCCGGTCGTCCAGGCGCTCGACATGCCGCTGGACAAGGTCGGGCTGGTCACGCTCGACGCCCACTTCGACATGCGCGAGCTCCATGAAGGCCTTAGCAACGGCAACCCGGTCCGCGCGCTGATCGAGGATGGTCTGCCCGGAAGCAACATCGCCCAGATCGGGATCGCGAGCTTCGCGAACACCGCGAAGATGCACCGCGACGCCCTCGCTGCTGGGAACCTGGTCATCAGCATCGACGCAGTGCGGCGCGACGGCATCGGGTCGGCGATCGACACCGCGCTCGATCACTTGTCTGGTTGCGATGCAATCGTCATCGACTGCGACATCGACGTCATCGATCGTGCGCAAATGCCGGGCGCGCCGGGCGCCCGCCCCGGAGGAATGGATGTGGCCGATTTCTTCTGGGCGGTGCGTGCGGTCGCGGGCGTGAAGCGCGTTCGTGCGATCGATCTCACCGAGTGGGATCCGTCTCTTGATTCCACCGACCTAAGCGCGCTGACTGCCGCTCGCTGGATGGCGGAATGCATTGCGGGGTTCGAAGCGCGCTAGCGTTTTTTTGTGCAGCGTTACAGCGCCTTTGAGGCTCACGTGCGCGCCGTGCGTTGCTGCTCCCGAGAATTCATCGGGAGGTTGTTCCAGTGAAGTTCAAGACCAAGACGATCCTCAAGGGCTATGCCTATGCCTGGATCACGCTCGGCTTCTTCCTCATCTCGCTAATCCTGCACTGGTGGTTCGGGTGGAACGCGTTCGTCGACGAGGCAAGCGAACACGGCCAGTCAGCCCAAGTCGGCACCTATGTGACGCAGATGCTTCGCGACACGTTCGAGAACTGGCAGTCCGAATTCCTGCAGCTTCTGTGGCAAGTCGTCGGCCTCGCTTATTTCCTCTATCTCGGGTCGCCGAGCAGCCACGAAAACGACGACCGGCTGGAGGCCAAAGTCGACGCCTTGCTCCATTTCCACGGCGACAAGGGCAAGGAGATCATCGTCGATCTCGACAAGCATTTCATGCGCCACCCGCGCGATCCGCGGCCGAC
>DATAKH010000123.1:0-1686 GCA_036261735.1 Sphingomicrobium sp. | reverse complement strand
CCCGGTGCGCTTCCTTCAGCGCGGCGGGAATGTCGGTCACGTTCCGGATTCCAAAGGCGATCGTATAAGCGTCGAAGCTCGAGTTTCCGAAAGTCAGGGCTTCTGCATTCTCCTGTTTCCAGGAGAGCCCTTCGAGGCTTCGCGCCTCGGCCCGATCCATTCCGACGGCGAGCATTTCGGCGTTGATGTCGGCGACGGTGACATGAGCGCTGCGACGCGCCATCCGGAAGGCGACGTCACCGGTTCCCCCGGCCATGTCGAGAACCTGCTCGCCGGCTCGCGGCTTCACCCGCGCGACAAAGCGGTCCTTCCAGCGGCGGTGAAGGCCGCCTGACATCAGGTCGTTCATCAGGTCGTATCGGCGCGCGACGGAGCTGAAGACTCGCCCAACGCGGCGGGTCTTCTCATCGGGGCTGACCAGCTGGTCGCCGAAATTCACTCGATCGGTCATCATGCGAGCCTCTAGCTGGCTGCGGCAACGTTCGCCATATGGCCAGAGTGCCCGAACTCCCCGAAGTCGAAACCACGGTCCGCGGGCTGGAAAAAGTGCTGCTCGGCCGTGAAGTCGCCCGGGTCGAGCTTCGCAGACCCGACCTTCGCCGGGCCTTTCCGCCCGGCCTGGGCCAGCGGTTGACTGGCGCCACCATCACGTCGCTCGGCAGGCGCGGCAAGTTCGGCCTCATCCATACCGACAGGGGTGACACGGTCGTCTTCCACCTTGGAATGTCGGGAAAGTGGCGGCTGGACCCGAGCGACACGCACGCGCACGACCATTTGATTCTCGAAACTCGGGAGGGCGGGCGGCTGGCGCTCAACGATCCTCGCCGATTCGGGTCCGTCGACCTTGTCGCGACCGAGTCGCTCGATTCGTGGGGACCAATCGCGGAACTCGGCCCGGAGCCGACCGAGCTTGACCCGGAGCGGCTCCGAAAGCAGCTCCGCGGCCGAAGCGCGCCTGTGAAGACGCTGCTGCTCGACCAGAGGATCGTCGCGGGGCTGGGCAACATTTACGTCTGCGAGGCGCTTCACCGGGCGCATATCAATCCCCGCCGCGCCGCCGGGCGGATTTCCCGCGACAGCATCGATCGGCTGGTCATCGCTATTCGCGACGTAATCCGCGAGGCGATCGAAGCGGGCGGCTCCACTCTTCGCGACTATGCTCGCCCCGATGGCGAGCTCGGCTATTTCTCCAAGTCGTTCGCAGTTTACGATCGCGAAGGCCGGCAGTGTCCGTGCGGCGGAACGGTGCGGCGAATCGTTCAGGGCGGCCGCTCGACCTTCTACTGCCCCGGCTGCCAGCATTGACCCGAATCGGCTCCCCCTGTAGGGGAGCGCCCGTATCGGCGCGGGGGTCCGTCCTCCGGCGCCGCTTTTTCATGAGCCAAGGGACGTTGTGCAAATGGCGAACACGCCGCAAGCCAAGAAGCGAATCCGCCGCAATGCGAATCGCGCCACGATCAATCACGCGCGAATCAGCCGAATCCGCACTTTCATAAAGCAGGTCGAGTCGGCCCTTGCTGCCGGCAAGAAGACCGAAGCGGCCGAGGCTCTCAAAAAGGCACAGCCCGAGCTCGCACGCGGCGTTTCGCGGGGAGTGATTCACAAGAACACGGCGTCGCGCAAATTGTCGCGGCTGTCCAAAAGGGTAGCAGCCCTGGGCTGATACGGGCTCGCAAAAAGCGACCG
>DATAKH010000121.1:0-2088 GCA_036261735.1 Sphingomicrobium sp. | reverse complement strand
GCCGGTGCGCTTGTTGCGGAGGTCGAGGCCGACCAGGGCCTCGGGCTCGCCGCCGGCAACGAACTCGACGACCTCGCTGTCCCAAATGACATTGATCTTCTCGTTCGCAAACAGCCGGTCCTGGAGGATCTTTTCGGCGCGGAGGCTGTCGCGGCGGTGGATCAGGGTGACGTCGTGGCTGTGGTTGGTCATGTACAGTGCTTCCTCGACGGCGGTGTTGCCGCCACCGATCACCGCGACCTTCTTGCCGCGGTAGAAGAAGCCGTCGCAGGTCGCGCAGGCCGACACGCCCCTCCCCTTCATATGCTCTTCGGACGGGAGTCCGAGATATTTGGCCTGGGCGCCGGTCGCGATGACGAGGGCGTCGGCAAAATAATGGGTGCCGTTGTCGCCGGTGAGCCGGAACGGGCGGCTCGACAGGTCGACGGCGGTGATATGGTCCCAGATCACCTTCGTTCCGACGTGCTCGGCCTGGGCCTGCATTTCCTCCATCAGCCACGGACCCTGGATGACGTCACGAAAGCCGGGATAATTCTCGACGTCGGTGGTGGTGGTGAGCTGACCGCCGGGAGTGATTCCCTGGATCAGGATCGGCTGGAGCCCGGCGCGGGCGGCGTAGATTGCAGCCGTGTAGCCGGCCGGGCCCGAGCCCAGGACCGCCAGGCGGGTCGAAATGCTGTTCGTCATGGCGGGGATTTAGGGTGCGCTTACCCGCCCGGCAATGTTGAAAAGATCGTTCCGAGGGACGTCAGGGGCCCACCCTCCGTCCGGCGACGAAGTTCCAGATCAGGACGATGATCCCGACAATGAGGAGGAGATGGATTAGGCCGCCGGCGACATGAAAGGCAAAGAAGCCGAGCGCCCAGAGAACCAGGATGATGATTGCGATGGTGAGAAGCATGAAGCGGTCCCCGTCGGTCGGATTCGGAACGCACACGTAACCGTTCAGAAGGGACGACTGTTCCGGCTCAGACCAGCCGCGACTGCTCCAGCGAGGCTTCGATGAAGCTTGCGAACAATGGGTGCGGGTCGAAGGGGCGGCTCTTGAGCTCGGGGTGGAACTGAACCCCGATGAACCACGGGTGGTCGGGGCGCTCGATGATCTCCGGAAGGCGTCCGTCCGGGGACATTCCCGAGAAGACGAGGCCGGTCTTTTCCAGCACCGGCATATAGTGGGTGTTGACCTCGTAACGGTGGCGGTGGCGCTCGGTGATCCGGGTTGAACCATAGATGTTGGCGATCCGGCTGTTGCCGCCGAGCTCCGCCTCGTAGGCGCCCAAGCGCATGGTGCCGCCGAGGTCGCTGTCGGCGCCACGCTCCTGCAGTCCTTCGGGGCTCATCCATTCGGTGATGAGGCCGATCACCGGCTCTTCTGTCGGGCCGAACTCGGTACTCGATGCATCGTCGACTTCGGCCGCCCTGGCGCCCTCGATGCAGGCCATCTGCATCCCCAGGCAGATCCCGAAGAAAGGAACCTTGCGCTCGCGGGCGAAGCGGACGGCGGCAATCTTGCCTTCGCTCCCGCGCTCACCGAACCCGCCGGGGACGAGTATTCCGTGCAACGGCTCGAGCTCGGCTGCGAGGTCGCCGCTTGCATCCTCGAACAGCTCGGCGTCGAGCCATTGGATGTTGACCTTGGCGCGGTTGGCGATGCCGCCGTGAATCAGCGCCTCGTTGAGGCTTTTGTAGGCATCGGGAAGTCCGACATATTTGCCGACCACCCCGATCGTCACCTCGCTGTCGTAATGGTCGATCCGGTCCATTACTTCGCGCCACCGGTCCAGGTTGGGCGGAGGGGCATCGTCGATCCGGAAGGCGTGGAGCACTTCGTCGTCGAGCCCGGCCTCGTGATACTGGAGCGGGACGTCGTAGATATTGCGCGCGTCGAGCGCCGGGATGACTGCGGATTTACGGACGTTGCAGAACAAGGCGATCTTTTCGCGCTCGGTTTCCGGCAGCGGGCGGTCGCAGCGGCATAACAGCACCTCCGGCTGCACCCCGAGGCTCGACAGCTCGCGGACACTCTGCTGGGTCGGCTTGGTTTTCAGCTCGCCGGCCGCGGCGATCCACGGGACCAGGGTCGTGTGG
>DATAKH010000116.1:0-1882 GCA_036261735.1 Sphingomicrobium sp. | reverse complement strand
ATTGCCCGGATCCAGCCGCGCTGCGACAGGATCACGGTGATCGGCTCTTTGTCGATCATCGCCGACCAGTCGATCTCGCGCGGCGCAGCCCCCTCTTCGATGCGCGTGCGGCGGGTGTCCCCGAACTTCTCCTTAACCGCGGCAAGATCGCGCTTGAGCCGGGTTCGCTGACGAGCCGGGCTCTCAACGAGCCTGGCCAGCTCGTCGCGCTCCTTCGCAAGCGCCTCGCGCTCGCGACCGATTTCCATCTCTTCGAGCTTGCGCAACGACCGCAGGCGCATGTTCAGGATCGCTTCCGCCTGCCGGTCCGACAGCGAAAATTCTGCCATGAGCACCGGTTTCGGTTCGTCTTCGGTGCGGATGATTTCGATGACTCGATCGAGGTTCAGGAAGGCGATTAGGAAACCGTCGAGAATCTCGACCCGGTCGTCGATTTTCCCGATCCGCACTTGGCTCCTTCGAACGAGCACCTGGAACTGGAATTCGAGCCACGCCGCAAGCGATTCCTTCAGGCTCATCACCAGCGGCGTTCGCGTCGCGTCCAGCACGTTGAGATTGAGCGGAAACCGAATCTCGAGATCGGTCAGGCGGTACAGGCTTTCGAGTAGCAGCTCGGGATCGACGGTCCGGCTCCTCGGCTCGAGGATGAGCCGCAGCTCTTCCGCGCTCTCGTCCTTCACGTCGGCGAGGATCGGAAGCTTCTTGTCGGCAATGAGCGCAGCGATCTGCTCGATCAGCTTGCCCTTCTGCACCCCATACGGGATTTCGCTGACGAGCAGGTGCCAGGATCCGCCCTTCTCCTTCTCCTGCGAAACCGATGCCCGGAGGCGGAACGAGCCACGACCGGTTGCATAAGCGTCCGCAATCGACTGGCCGCTGTCGACCAGCACTCCGCCGGTCGGGAAATCGGGCCCTCCGACGAAATCCGTGAGCGCCCTGTTCTCGGCCCTCGGATTGTCGATCAGGTAGACCGCGGCATCGATCAACTCGCCGACGTTGTGCGGCGGAATCGACGTTGCCATCCCGACCGCGATCCCGCTGGCGCCGTTGGCGAGCAGGTTCGGGAACAGCCCGGGGAAGACCTCGGGCTCCTCCTCCTCGCCATTGTAAGTCGCTCGAAAGTCGACGGTGCCTTCGTCGACGCCGGCCATCAGCTGCATCGCGACGGCGGTCAGCCGCGCCTCGGTATATCGGTACGCAGCGGCATTATCGCCGTCGATGTTCCCGAAATTGCCCTGCCCGTCGACGAGCGGATAGCGGAGCGCGAAATCCTGCGCGAGCCGGACCATCGCGTCGTAGACGCTCTGGTCGCCATGCGGGTGATATTTGCCGATCACATCGCCGACGACCCGAGCCGATTTCTTGAACGCGCCGGCGGGGTCGAGCCGAAGCAGCCGCATCGCCCAGAGCAACCGCCGGTGAACCGGCTTCAGCCCGTCCCTGACGTCGGGAAGCGAGCGAGCGGTGATCGTCGACAGCGCGTAGACGAGATAGCGCTCCGAAAGGGCGGCATCGAATGGGGTTTCGATTACGGAATCGCTTGCTTCGTGGGCCATCCGCGCTCGCTAGCAAGGCCGGGGAGCTCTTGCCACTGGTTCGGCGGGGGATCTGAGGCCGGAGCGGCTAATCCGGCTTGCCGCCCCCAGAATTGCCCGGACTGTCGGGCCTGCGGTCGATTCCGATCGGGTCCCACGCCGTAGGATCGGCGCCGCTGGTCACGCCCGCGTCGATGAGATCGCTGTCGCCGAACAAGCCCGACACATCGATGACCTCATCTTCCTCGTCTTCCTGATCGTCCGTGCCGACGCCGTCGTCCAGCCACGGGATGACTTCGTCGCGGAACGAGATTGGCGGGCCCGAAGCCGGCGGCGGCGGTGGCGGA